>NZ_JAKRFX010000010.1:0-235734 GCF_022347825.1 Pseudoalteromonas sp. OF7H-1
AGCGAACTAGAATCTGCTGTTAGAACTCAATCTGTACGAGTGCCCACACAGATGATTGCTTCATATTTTTAAAGAACATTTCGAAACATTTCGTTGTTTCGAGGGATGTGCATTCTAAGCATTCCCGTTTTTTTGTCAACACTTAATTTTGAATTTCTTGAGAAGTTTTCAAAGCTAAGTTTTACTCGACTACCAACTCGTTGGCTTATTGCTTTCCAGCGTAGTGCCCCGTGTCAGTGGGGTCGCATTATAGGGCGATCCGATTTTAGTGCAACCCTTTTTTTCGGTTTTTTCTATTTATTTTTCAAATGCTTTTTAGCCCACCGAATCCTAACAACTTATCCACATTTTCTGTGGATAACCCACAGGAATTTCGGCTTTTGCTTTTCTTTGTGGTAGATTACCGCCCCATTATTTACTCGTTCTTAGAAAAAGGCTAAATACATGGCTGATATCTTAAACTCGATAAGTGGTCTTTTATGGGGCCATCTACTTATCTATCTCTTAATAGCTGCAGGTGTATTCTTCACAATTAGGCTTGGCTTTATTCAATTCACTCAATTCCCATATATGGTGAAGGTAATGATGCAAAGCCGCGAAGGTGCTGAAGATGGTATCTCCTCTTTTCAAGCATTCTGTACTTCACTCGCCGCACGGGTTGGTACCGGTAATATGGCAGGTGTTGGCGTTGCGCTCTATTTAGGCGGTCCTGGTGCTATATTATGGATGTGGCTCATTGCCTTGATTGGTATGGCGACTAGTTTTGCTGAAAGTTGCTTAGCGCAGCTATATAAGACAAAAGATGATGACGGAAACTTCCGTGGTGGCCCTGCTTATTATATGGAGCTAGGTTTAAAACGTAAGTGGATGGGGGTGTTATTCTCACTTTGCCTTATCCTTGCATTTGGTTTCGTCTTTAATGCAGTACAAGCCAACTCCATTGCTGCAGCATTTAACGTTGCCTTTGATGTGCCTAAATATGTGATGGGTATTGCGTTAGTAGCAGCTTCTGGGATTATCATCTTCGGTGGTTTAAAAACTATTGCACGCTTTGCAGAACTTGTCGTACCTTTTATGGCCGTTGCTTATCTTATACTTGCACTTTACGTCTGTGCTGTGAACTTTGCGCAGCTACCAGACATATTCATGTTAATAGTAAAAAGTGCAATGGGTATTGAGCAAGCGGGTGCTGGTGCTATTGGCTACGCGGTAATGCAAGCAATGCTTCAAGGGATCAAGCGCGGCTTATTCTCAAATGAAGCCGGTATGGGTAGCGCTGCAAACGCTGCTGCAAGTGCAACACCAAATCCAAACCATCCAGCATCACAAGGTTATGTACAAATGCTAGGTGTATTTGTAGATACCATAGTGATCTGTACCGCGACCGCGTCGCTTATTCTTTTATCTGGTCAGCTCGAGCCAAACTCAGGTTTAACTGGCATTGAATTAACGCAATCTGCATTGGTTCATCATGTAGGGGAATGGGGCGCAATTTTCGTTGCGGTAGCTATTCTATTTTTCGCTTTTACCTCCATTGTTGCCAACTATAGTTATGCAGAAACCAACCTACTGTTCTTAGATCACCATTCAAAGAAAGGCATGATGGTATTTAGAGCTTGTGTATTAGGTATGGTAATGTTTGGTGCGGTAAGCGAACTTGGACTGGTTTGGACACTCGCTGATATTTCAATGGGTTTAATGGCTGTAGTTAACGTGGTTGCACTCTTTATGCTTCGCAAAGTCGTGCTATGGCTTGCCAACGATTATAAAAAGCAGCTTAAAGCTGGCGTAACCCCAGAGTTTGATCCTAGTACCAACCCTGAAGTAGAAAAAACACTACCAAAAGGCATTTGGACTAAATAGACCAATACAGCGCACTAGTGCTTATATTTAGTGCGCTTTCTTCTTATAAAACTCAGATTTAATGACGAAGAACACAAAAATACGCCCTTGAGTTCATTTAATGTCCAAACAAACCAACCACTTATTGCCTTTCAAAAAAAAATCCGTATAGTAAAGCACAAGTCGGCATATAGCGCAGCTTGGTAGCGCACTGTCATGGGGTGTCAGGGGTCGCAGGTTCAAATCCTGCTATGCCGACCAGCTTTTTCTTACCCTAATCAATAAGTTATATCATTTACTCATCGTATTTTTCGCACTAAACATCAGCAATATCTAGCTCTATATCGCACATTTGTCGCACCGTATTTATCTAAAATTATTTCCTCATTTTTAGGTTAGATTAAGTGTTGATTGGGGGGGATATATAGGAAGACAGCTAATGGCACCCTAAACGATTACTTGCTTTAAACGCTAGATAGCTCTAGCAAGAACTTTGATAAAACTCTACAATTTAGACAGCTGTACTTTTTTAGTTTCATAGGTTAAGGACAAGCAATGTTTACAATGCTCATCGAAGAGTTTAAAAAGTTCACACAAGAAAGCAAAGTAACTATTTTCGGAATTGTAATAACATTCCTAATGAGTTCTTATGCTTTATTTCTTCAATATAAAGAGGAGATAGAGTTAAGCGTAATCGCGAATTTTTACAGCACTACAACTCTAGGTGAAAATATTGAGCATCGTTTGACATTTATCAACTCTGGAAACACCCCGTTATCCGTAGAAAGAGTGTTCGCTTCAATAAAGACACCTCAAGGAAAAACCGTTAATTCAGAAGTCGATATCATTGAACCTTTTGTCATCCCAAAAAAAGATATGTTGGTAGTAAACCTTAACCATATCCTCATCGGCAAAGGTATAAAAGGGCTACATAAAACCGCCGTTACTTTTTCTGTAATTGACTCAAATGGAAAAATCTATAAAAACAATTTTGAACTTGGGCAACTAGCAATAGGTAACTCCATCAAGAATGGACAATTTCAGTATCGCCCTACTCAGAAGCTCAACTTATTAACGGGTGAACAAACAACAATTAAAATGTAACACTCAATTTAATTTCGTTGGCAAATCTGTAGACAATTCCAATACCTCTTTACAGTTCGTAACCCTAATCCAGCCCTCTCGGCAACTTGCCTCTGAGTTGGCTTTTTGCCTGTTTCATTGCTCAATTCGTTAAAAGCTTCTCGCACGTTCTCTTGAGAGTTATTTCTCTTCTTAGTAGCCGTATCTTTGGCCGCTTTTTTCTGCCTTTGCTTTATTTTATCACTTGATAACTTAACTTTGGGCGTCGTACACAAGTATTCAGGACGGTAGTCAAGTAATCCTTCTAGGTATTCAGCTAGTGTGTCTTTTTTGTATTTGTAGAAAGTGCTTTTTGCCGTTTTTGTCAGTCCGTTTAACTCTTCGAGTGAAAAACCTATCAGCTCATCATTTATTTTTACCAGCTTTTCAAAAGCAGAGTCTTTATTTAAATGTTGCAAGGCAACAAATAGAATGAATGCTGTTTTATCACGTTTGCCTCTAGGCACCTTGCCTTGCTTGCGAAAATGAATTTGAATGGTGTTTATACATTTTAGCCACCAATCCTTAATGTTGTGACCGTAACGCCTTTGAGTTTGTTGTTTGGGTTTATTGCTTTTAGGTTCATTTGGCAACCTGACAACTCTCAATTCTTTTTCTAGTGTCAAGCTATCTCTTAATGACTCCAAATTGAGATATTTCAGTAGCTCTTCAAATTGGTACTTAGGGCCACCGCCAAAAAACCTTGCATGTAAACCCGTTCGCCCATGAACAGAACCTGGTATACGCAGATTTCCATAAGCCCTTTTTGATGCGGTTGTGTCGATGCACCATAATGCGCGTATGCTTTGTAAACTTTCAATTAATATGTTTGCTATCGCTTTCCACAGTTCTTTATTAACTTGAGAAGCGTCAATAGGAGCGTAAATCCAATATAAATGAATCCCGCCAGAACCCGAGCAAACATAGCCTGTAAATGGTGGTATCTTATTCTTTTGTAAAATTTGAATAACTTTTTCAATTAAGTCATGTTCAAGCTCTCGCACCTTGCTTGCGTCAACTTTTTCAGTAACATCAATATCAATCCAGTTAGCCCTGAAAAGAGCCAAATTTATCGCTCTTGGCCAACTAAAAAACTCGTTTGGACTATAGTAATTGTTAACCGCTTCGCTTTTACTGTTCAATACTCCTTGAACATATCTAGTTGTTCTTATTTTAAAAGTTTTTAAATCTGTGACCTTGCTGGACTTTTGGCTTCCCAATAAAAAGATCTTTTTACCTGATTCGTGGTTATGACTAAAAAGTGCCCTCACATATTTGGGTGAATGAAAATCTATTAACTCGTAAAAGTCTTTTGGTGAGGCAATAGCATACTCAGGCCACGACAAAGGTGGCCTTTCTTGTAAGGCAAGCATATAATTTGAAGATGCAAAGTGCGGTTGGGGTGTCGCCGGTCAAGCAGCCCCTTTCGCCTTCCTTACATCTTCACCCCTTCAAAACGAGCTAGCCATTGCTCAACGGTTTCCCGTATAAACAAACGTGATTTACCCAACTTTATTGATGGTGGCGCTAAACGCTGTATTTGGTAGCTTTCTGGGTTTTCACCAGCTTCTATTGCTTTTGATTGAGCACTAATTCGGTTGTGGATTGTACGAGGTGATAATTGTAATAGCTCAGCTAAGTCTTTAACTGAAATGGTTTGAGATGATGACATGACAGCCCTCCAATACGTTTAATGGAGCGAAGGGCATCATTCATGCACGTATGCACGACGCTGCATGTGCAGCAATGTCTTTCCTCTTTACGTATTGAAGGCAGCCATAAAGGCGCCTGTTTTCAGTCACCGAAATGACTCCCTTCGCAGGAACGCAGCAAACGTGCGCATTTGTGAATATAAATGATTGAGTGTGAGGTATCAAGAAGTTATAAGCTACTTTTGCGCTAGTAATTTACTGGTCTTCTAATTTAAGATAACCGTGTAAATAATTGGATAAAAATAAATATAAGCAGGCAGTGCACTTTAACGATTCTCAGCCCTAAAGGTGCGCTCCGTAAGGAAACCATGAAACAAAATCTACATTGGCGCTATTATCTCTCGCTAGAATCAGATATATACGCTTTGTCGCGCTATATACACTTTGCCCCTAACAATTTCAAAACATACTCCATAGAGCTGGCCAAACTCTATCTTGCAATTTGTGCTGAAGTTGAGGTGGTACTCAAAGAGATATGTGATATATGCCCCTCCAAAAAGGGAAAAGATGCAAATATTAATATTTATCGTCAGTGGATAGTTGAAAATCAACAAGGGCTGATAACTGAACAAGTACAGTCCTTTGAGTTCGAGCTGCAATACGCACCGTGGAAAGCATTTGAAGAGGATAAATCCCCTGCTTGGTGGTCGAACTATAACAGCGTAAAGCATGAACGCAGAGAGCATTTCCACAAAGCCAACCTCGGTAACGTATTGGAGTCTCTCGCAGGGCTCTATATTGCGAATCTATATCTTGATAGAATGTTATCAGAACGATCTGGCTACACTCATTTTCCAATAGACATAAATGACGTTTATTCTAAACTCCCACATAACCACAAACTGTTTCAACCATTTTGTCTAGCGGCTAGCTTGGAAAACTATTATGTTTGTTAAAATTGCAACTCTAACAACCTAATTTTTAGGTTTCTTACTTTCCAGAACCAGTTCAACCACCTTTGAGTAGCGTTCCAAACGCATTGCGAGGTGGTGTGCTGCAACACCAAAACCATATAGAAATAATACGGAGTAAGCTAGTGCATCAAGCCATAAGAACTTGTCTGCTTTAACATTTGACAACGCAACCAATACAGCAAATATTCCTGGGATAAGTCCGACTTTTTCGATAGAGCCAACAACGAGAGCTATTCTTTTCTCAAAAAACTCTTTCTCTGACCTTAACTCAAGAAGGACAATATCAAGTGTACCAATAGGTAAATCTCTTAGTCTGCTTAACAGCCTAGAATCAACTAGGGTACTTCTCTCAATATTTTTCATTAAGAGGCTCATGGGTGAACGCACCGAATTTATAAAGTCACGCCGATGTATCCATATCATTAAGAATGGCTGAATTACCGCAGCAAAATATGCCACAAGTAGCAAAATTAATGCTGCTGCTCTTAGGTGATTATCTCCATCTCCTGACTTTGCAATAAAAGCCAAAATAACAGACACTGCGAACGGTAATACCAAGAAAAGCCAGTGGTAGTTTTTGATAAAAAAGCTTTCTGTATCTTCTTTACTCTTTGTTTTAAGCCTGCTTTCAAAACGACTAGCGGCGCTAAACAAGCGCAGTAACTCAACCCTCTTAGCTTTATTCATTTGAAATTTCCCTACCCACTGAAGTTTTTTATTTACTCAACTCCGAAGAAGTTTACCTATTCGGATTAAGGTCAATTTATAACACATCAGTCGCTAAAGTCGTATGTACACTAATAATAAAACTCTCCCCTATCATCGGCTTCCCGTGCTTCTTGCTCTGTATATTCGTCACCATAGAAGTTTACGTTACCCATTCCATCATTGTGTTCATCAATAAACTTGTCTTGGCCTGATTTTTTATCGTCGTCGATCATGACTTCAAGCGCTATTAACGCGGTTGCTTTCAGTACTTTTAAAAACATGGTTTAACCTCTCACCTTAAAACTAAGGATTCCTGAGTATCAGAATACCATTAAAGCTAAGAGACTCTTAGTTTTCAAGAATTAATTGATTTACGATGAAAACAAATGACGAGTCGCCCTTTCCAAAGCGCTTAAAAGAAGCACGTAAGAGAAAAGGTTTATCTCAAAAGCAGCTAGGTATTTTGGCAGGAATGGACGAGTTCTCTGCCTCTGCGAGAATGAACCAGTATGAAAAAGGGGTTCATGCGCCTGATTTTAAAACAGTCAAAGCACTCGCTAAAGTTTTAGACGTACCAACTGCCTTTTTGTTTTGTGAAGAGGATGAACTTGCGGTACAAATAGCTGAGTACCCTGCTAATTTATAGCCTAACGGAGTTGATCCTGTCATCTGATGAAGTGATAGCCGCTTTTAGTCAAGCATATGAAGGTAAATTGGTCAGATATAAAGGCGTGTTTAAAGCAGGCACAGCCTACGGTAAATTACCAAGTCCAACTGGAAGTTTTACAGCTCACGAAGCTATTACAATTCTGTCGAAATATAGTGTTCCAACCATGAAGGACAAGTAAAGACATACACAATTTGCTTTTGTCGTGCGGTTACGTCTTCCTTTTCACGCGATAAAACCAAACCGCAAAAAATACAACCAACCCCAAAACAAGTAAGTTACTGACGATCACTGGTCCCATTTTCTAGCTCCAAAACAAATCACAGTTTTAAGCCTAATTGAGTTTTTGTACACCTGCAAATTTGCTAAAAACCAAGCCCTTTTAATCGAGGCATCATGAGCAATTTCCTCCTCTTTTAAAAGGGGCTACGCCCCCCGCTATGTCGAAGCGATAAATCGCTCGCTTCATAGCGGGGGACTTGGTTTTGTTAAGCTTATGCGCAGATTTTTATTTGCAGATTGAAAGCTGCCTTATTTAACGCTAACCTAAACTCGATTTAGCCCTTTGGGCATTGAAGAAAAACGGCGCTACTCAGCTGCCGACAACACGTAGTGAGGACCCTCACTGTTTTAATATTTATGTCATGCCGCGCCACATTTATGGCGCTTTGCAAATTCGGCGCTTCGTTGCTGCCGCTTCCACGTATCTGAGGTTTTTATTTTAGGCGAGATCAGTCCGAGCCTTGCGCTGTTGCGCTTAACTGGGGCGAATAGGCTTTAGTGCCGCTGAGCAACTGTGTTGCCAGTTAATCTTACAACCAAGGAACAAGCATGACTTTTAACCCCAATACTGAAGTCGCTTTATTGAAAGCGCAAACAAAACTACGTGCCCGTAAACGCCATAAATCATCCAAGCTTGATAAGTATCGCACTCAACTTTGTAAGCTATATGACGCGGGTGCAACTAAAGCTGAGTTACAACGCTGGCTTGCCATGAGAGGTATAGTTGTACAATGGACGACCGTTATGCGGTGGCTCGATAAAAATGCCTAAATTTGCCAAAGCTGATACTCAAGCAGAAAATGTAATTAAAGGACTAACTAAAGCACAACGCATAAAGTCTTTAGGTACTGCAAGAAACTATATGCAGTCGCTAAAAACAGTTGCCAATTGGTCTAAAGATATTGGCATTAATGGTATTCAGGCTATGACTATGCAGCAAGCACGTATGTATCTTGATTACAGAGCTGAGACCGTTGGCCAAAAAGCTCTGGATATGGAACGCCAAGCGATACAAGCTATGATGCAATTAAACGGTAAATTACAACCGAAAGAAACACTCTACCGAGTAAAGTCATGTTTAGACGAGATAAAACGCTCTCGTGCTTACACTACTGAGCAAGCTACAGTTATTTCACATAGGCAAACAGAAAGGAATCAACTCGCAACACAAATCGCTTATGCCGCCGGCCTGCGAGCTCATGAGTTGCTAACACTTGCCAAAGCTAATGAACGAACTCCAGATAAACGCCCTGATCTAGACTCAAAATGGAAAGGCCGAGATGGTGAACTTTACACTGTAGCTGGTAAAGGAGGATTGATTCGTCATGTACTTATTCCTAATACCCTTGCCGCTCAGCTCGAGCAACAGCGTTTAGCTCAACCAATCACAGTAGTTGATAGAGAGATTAACTATTCTCAGCGTTACGATATAGCTGGGGGTAAAAAATGGTCAGACTCATTTTCAAAAGCATCTAACCGCGCATTACTTTTTTCTACTGGTGCACATGGTCTGAGACATAGCTATGCTCAAGAGCGAATGGTTGAGCTGAAAAGCTTAGGGTATAAATATAAAACGGCCTTAGAGACCGTTTCGCAAGAGATGGGGCATTTTAGGGCTGAGATAACTTTAGTTTATCTTAATTAGGCTGAGAGTACTTCACCTCTCTGTACTACATATGATCTTTCCCAGAGACATTTCAATGCTTTTGGCTGGAAAAGAAGTAAACCCTGGCCTTATGATACTTCTCCGAGTTTCATCATAATAAACGGACAATAGTCCATTCAAAAGATATTGCAGTCCTAGGTGTAGCTCATTCTCTGTATGATTAAAGGCGATGTACTCTGCTGAAAGCTCTCCTCTTTCAAGCTTAGATTTTTTCTTGTGGATACTAAAATCAGAGAGTGAGCCAATGTAGTTTATTAGATGGTCATATTTGGGCCGTTCCCCAATGGAATATACTTTTTGCATACGTTTGAAAATCCATTCTAACGTATCTGGATCTTCCTTTTTTATCTTCGATTTCATAGATACAAGTGAGAGGAAAGGTCCTCTAACTGATGTCTTAGAGCTCGCACTATCCAAAGATCTACACAACTTTGCAGCTTGGTACAAAGCTTTACATTCCTTTTCAATGTCACCGTCGTTTAAATGTTTTTTGACTGAAATAATACCAATCACTCCTTCGGGAGGTACTATAACGCTATTACCAAACCTTTGAAATATTGGAAAATTTTGAGAATCATAAACAATAATATCTAACTGAGATGAGTGTTCATCTGTATCAGATTTACGTTTCTTTCCACTTCCTCCGGTTTTAACGGCCGGACGTAAAATAAAACCTGTCAAAACCTCAATACCATTAGGGAGAAACTTTTTGAGGTACTCTGACAAAAGGTCTTCAACAAATCGTCCATCTTCACCGGTATGAGCCGCCCCCTGCTTTCCATTCGCAGGGATAAGAGTTTCAAACTGTTTGTAAGTTAACAAGAGAGCTTCAACTTCTTTAGACCAGTAACAGCGTAATCTTTCACCATCCATATCACCCCCTATCATAGCTTAAAATTATAGTGTTGAGTTCTTCGATTAGACTGCTGATATGTCCCCTATGTTCGCTTTGAACACAAGAGTAGAGATCATCATAATTCAATAAGCTAATTAAGTAAGACCTAAAACCTCTAAGTTTGTTAATCACCTGATCTCTACAGAAAGTATTAAGAAAGATATCCTTTTCAACAAATTTCAAACTTGAATACAAGCTCTTTAGATCATCTTGAAACAGCTTTTTTGCAATCACTTTATCTGGAAGCTTTCGAACTTTTTTATAGTGAATGAGCTTCTTTAAAATTCTTAGCCTTTGATTCGAAAAACTAATTTTCTTATTAAGACTTTCACCAGAAATCACATAACCATTTAAGGATATTGTGTCTGTAGTAGCTATTCTTTTCCTTGTATTCAAACGCATATCTAGCTTACTGATAATATATGAAATTTGAGTTTCAAACCAATTAGAATGGATGGTTGAGCTATTCTCACTTGAAAACAGAAGATCATCAGAATACCTAGAATATATGATTTTCTTATCATGACACAGTTTTTCGATAGCAATGTCTAAAGGCCTGAAAACAAGATTTGCTACAGCAGGAGATGCTGGGAAACCGATAGGTAGTACTTGGTCTTTATCATCTTCAACTGTAAGAAAAAACGAAATCCTTTTTGCAAGCAACTTAACCTCATATGTATTCTTACCTTTTAGATGAGAAATAAGCAAATCTTCAATTTGTTCTCTTTTGATTGAATTGAAGAACGCTTTAATATCCAATCTAAGAAAGTACTCCCCTCCTAAATGGGGCCTGAAAAAGTCGAAATAAGAATGATTTTTACGATATGCCTTTGCTGCAGAGCTTAAGGGAATCTTAGAGAAGAGCTTACTTAGATTTTGACTTGAAGTTTTATATTTCAGGTCTTTTGGAATATAAAACCCATCCTTGAAAGAAAAGTCACTACTAATATTTTTGATATCGTCTATTGACTTAACTTGAAGAGCTTTAAATATTTCTTTTTGAGATAATTTCATAAGCTGGCTACGTTACGGTACAAATTACAAAGTTCCACTTTAGTGGGATTTTAGAGCCGAACTACTATGCATATGGAGCTAGTAAATAAGGGCTTGAAAGGTAACAACCTTTTAAAGCAAGCTTTCCCCTTCTGAACTACCGTAACGTAGCTGAGAAATGGTATCATAAAGCTCCTTGAAGGCAAGTCGAAATAGTTTCTCAAATTCAGATTTGCTATCTTTGGACTCGTGTTCAAGTTTTAATATTGCATAGTTCAAAAAGTCAGAAACCCAACCACTTGTCTTGTGAATGTTCCCAGAGATGTTAAGTATCTCTTCCAACGACTTCATTGTTTTCTTAGCTTCATCCGCAACGAGAGTTGTTGGTGTGTCGTTTCTTTTAAATTTTTTCATTTTTACCAATGAGTCAGATTTACCTGAAAATGCAATCCTTAAGTATTGGGTAAGTGCACAATTATCGAGAAAATAAACTTCATCAATTTTATTTTCTATCTTATCAACATCACACTTAGTTTTTAACCAGTTTAAAAATAACTTTAATGACTTTTCATTTATTAATGCACCTTCAATGGTCGTACTTAAAACAATTACATTTTTTTCTCTTAGAACTTTATTGATACCAACGAATAAATTAGATAAGAAGCCGCTTTTATCACAAGTCAATCGAAGAGGGCATATCGATATAGGGGCTTTATCCAAACTAATGATTTTGTCAGCCAGACGATAAACATCACGTGCTAAGTTTGGTGCATCACTTTTTGTGAAAGAATAAGACATATAGGCGCGTTCTTTTATTTTTTTTATAGCGTTAGGCCTTAAATCTAATGAGCTTCCGTAACGATCAAATTTTAATATGTTTTTACCGATACTCTTATCATAGTGAATTGTGACCCCCTTATCTGCATCAAAGAGAAACCTGTATGGAATCCTTGTATTTACAAAATCAGGGGTTATTTTTTTGCTAACCTTTTCATCACTAGCTTTGTAGACATCTACACCAAGAAGCCATGGAAACTTTCTAATCAAGTGGTTATTTTCGAAAACTTCTTTTTCTGTCTGACCTTCAACAAATAGTATAAATGAGCTAAAAAACAGCCTTGCTTCATTATCTCCAAAGTTACAAAGAAAGTTCGAATCATTAAATTTAGATTTCGCATAGGAAACTCTTGTCTGTAAATCCGTGTCTTTTTTATAAAAGTGAAAAACTTTATGCTCATTGCTAAAACTTTTAATCACTTGCTTTACAATGTTTTGAGAATGAGTCGAGAGTATTAGTTTGGGTCTAGGTGTTTTAAGTCTCTCACCTTCTTTATTAGTATAGAGCCTTTCAAGTGTATATTGAAATTCATGAATAAGCTTTTCGCTCATTTTCGGATGCAACCCTATCTCAGGCTCATCAACAAAAATTACAGGGGTTTGATAAGTCCTTTTTGATAAAGATGAAATAAGGTTTAGCACAGTTAAGATATAATTGTATGAATTTGTTCCATCAGAAGTTCTACTCAAGTCAAAACCATTAAACTCAAACTTATCGCCTTTCAAACCAGCCTTTAAATAAGCTATTATTTTATCTCTATACTTGTAAGGTATAGTACTACTTAGCCTGTTAATCTCATCAATTTTTTTCCTGTAAGTTTCAAGTTCACTCTCTTCTAAAAAGCTCTCAAACTGGGTTTGAAATTCAACTGCGTTAAAAGGGCGTAATTTGCCTAAGAATTGCCACAAGTGATTCCAGTCATGAAGTTCCAAATGTCTAGAATCAATTTCGAAAAATGGGAATATATCTAAAATCAATTCTCGTAATGTGCTAGATTTGTCTTCGAAGCTATAAGTGCTATTGCTATGGATATTAAGTGTTAAAGTTAATTCATCATATTCCTCGGGCCTTTTTCCCGTATTAAAAAAACTAAACCACATTTCTTTTTCCCTGGGGAACAATGCGGATCTAACCTTTGAGAAGTAGTGGTTTTTCTGAGCTTTATGAGAGTGGACTAGCTTATTAATATGAAATGTATCAAATGTAATCGAAATCTGACCGTATGAATCATAATTGCTATTCAATTCCAAAGGAATACATCTAGCACCTTCTAAAGCTTTATAGAAAAAACTAATAGCTTTGAGTAAATTTGATTTACCTGCATTGTTTTTACCGAGTAAGCATGTAACTTGTTCAAGCCCTGAAATGTCAGCTTCTTTAAAAGATAAAATATTTTTTATGTGAATACGTTTTATGCCCATTCGCAACCTAAGTACTAACAACAGTGAATTAACATGCTAACATTACCACTTTTGTTCAAGAAAACAATAATTTAGAATAAAATCGAGATCCTGTCCCCCCAAGTCTCCAAGGCTTCTACCCGCTTTTTCATATACTCCTGCAAGTTATAAACTTTTTGCATTCCCTGCAATTGGTGGTTAAGTATCTTTTCAACCACTATCGGATCAGCGCCAATATCATCATCACCTAAGCGAGTCGCCATGGTTCTACGCAGGTCATGGGGCACAAACTTTGGTACACCTAGCTCTTTTTGTTTTCGGTTTACAGCTCTTGAAAGAGAGTGTCTATCAATGGGCTGTTCACCTACGGCGCTCGTGGTGCAGGTGGTGCTTGGGAACACGTACTTTGAGCCTAAATAACTGAATGAAGCGCGTAGTTCATCAAGCATAATGATCATATTTTGGGTGATTGGTGCTTTGTGGATTCGCTCCCCGCCTTTGTTTTGCTTTACTCGCTCGGCGGGAATGGTCCAAATCATTTTATCAAAGTCGAATTCTTGCCACTGCGCGCCCGTCACCTCTATCGGCCTGCAACCAGTTAGAGCTATAAACTTCAAAGCGTAGATCACTTGCGTGCTTACTCCGAGCTTAGGTAGGCGTTCGAATACTTGTATCAGCTCATCAAACTCAAGAGCGCGTGTACGTGGCTTTTCAATACCGCCAACGTTCTTTTTCTTGGCGGTGCTAATGGGGTTGCCCTGCATTAAGTCACGCTCAACGGCGAAGTCGAACATCTGTTTAAGAATTGAAAGAGTTTTATTGGCTTGAGTGCCTGCTCCCCTGTCGGTGATTGGGTCTAATACCTTGCTTAAAATGTCTCGGCGGGTAATATCTTTTAATTTAACGCCCCCTATCGCTGGTAGAACGTCTTTTTCAAACATACGCTCAACTTCTAGATGGTCTTTGCGATTAACCTTGATATAGCGCTCTAGGAACTCTGTAGCTAATTCTTGTACCGTTGGCGCTTCAGCTTCTTGTTTTTGCGCTTTTGTTCTTTCTTTTTGTTCAAGGAATACATCAATACCACGCGATACATCACCAATGTATTGCTTTGCTAGCTCACGAGCTTTAACAACGCTCAAAGCTGGCGCACGGCCTAATGCTAAACGCCTTTCTTTTGAGCCTCGGCCACCTAATCGATAATACAGGTAGTAAACTAAAGAACGCTTCCCATCTTTGTTAGGCTTACCAACATTGAGATAAAAACCTGATAGCTCAGTATCTGTTATTCGGGTGATCTCTAGTGGAATATTTTTGATCACCGACTCTGTTAATTTTGCTTTAATTGACGCCATTTATCGCACACCTAACTCATAGCTAATAAATTTATCGCACAGTTATCGCACCAACTGGTTTTAACTCACGATTCATCACGTTGCTTCACTATGTATAATTTACAACTCAATTATTAGCAAGAGCAATAAGTTAGGTTTTATTCGGATACCTCACGATGGGTCACGTTTGCTCATGATTGTACACGTTTGAACACAGTTAATTTTTATGGGGTGTCAGGGGTCGCAGGTTCAAATCCTGCTATGCCGACCAGCTTTTCCTTACCCTAATCAATAGGTAAGTCATTTTGTGGATACCTTAATTTTAGTCTTGTGTAAATAAAATAGCTGCAAAACTCCCTACTCAAAAACAAGCATAGAATTTCCCTTTATATACACTTACAACATTTTTCTTTAATACATACCAATCAAAAATAAGTGGCACGTATCCAATTACCCCCTGACTATATCAGCCATGCTTTTTCAAAGGTAAGTGACGAAGTAGGATGTTATCACCACCTAGATCCTGAAAAACGCCCTGCTTTTCACGAAATCCACGCATTATCAGCGCATATATTCAATAGCCAAGGCGTAGACCCACAATCACGCATGGCCCATACCGACGCCAGAAGTACCAAGATCTACACCCAAAACCATTTTGAATGGGTAGAGGTACCATTTGCTGAGATAAAGTCGAGTTAAATACATGGCCTAGGCAACTGGGCCAATCTGCTAAATCAAACAATATCGACTCCCCTTCGAACAGTACACCACTCCCTCCTTAGCCCAAATTGACCTTAGTTACAAACGAACGTACATTTAGCCGACTATCTGCACCAAGGAGCGACAACCCAAATGGCACATGACAACAAAAAAGTAGTATTAAAAGGCCAAGCAGCGATAGAGCTATGGCTTCAAGGTAGAGAAGCTTGGAATAAATGGGTAGAAGAAAACCCAGTTGCTGACGTGAGTTTTCACAAAGCCGATTTCACTAAATACGGAGTAGTGCCGTTTGAAAATTACAAGTTTCCAAAAGGCAGTGTTGACTTTTCTCAGGCTCAATTTGGTGCAGGCGATGTTGACTTTACTCAAGCTCAATTTGGTGACGGTGGTGTTTACTTTCGTGAGACTCAGTTTGGTGAAGGCGATGTTTACTTTATTATGGCTCAATTTGGTAATGGCTATGTTGACTTTGCTAAGGCTCAATTTGGTGAAGGTGATGTTTACTTTGGTGAGGCTCAATTTGGTAATAGTGATGTTAACTTTGCTCAAGCTCAATTAGGTGAAGGCGATGTTAACTTTGCTCACGCTCAATTTGGTGAAGGCGAAGTTTATTTTGGTCATGCTCGGTTTGGCTCAGGTGAAGTCTCTTTCAAAAATGTAGACTTTGGTGATGGCGACGTCATTTTTTCAAAAGTTATATTTGGGAATGGCCCCATTTATTTCAATGAGTCTAAATTTGGTGCAGGCCACGTATACTTCAACAGTGCTCAATTTGGCGAAAACAACGTATATTTCTATCAGGTTCAATTTGGTGGACAATATACTTCTTTCGCAAAAGCTCAGTTTGAGGGAAATGTTTACTTTAACGCATCAATAGTCTCTGGAATGTTCGCGTTTTCTGATATCCGTAATGTTCATAAAGCTAGAACAGTGTCGTTCAAATATACGACCTTTGAGAGTGCTGTTAACTTAGGTGGAAATAGGTTTAGTTGCGTACCTGACTTTACAAATACAAAACTTTCTCATCAGCTGAGCTTGAGTCATTTTACCGTTAACCCAAGAAAGAGAAATAGTGATAGATTTGTTATCAACTTCATAATCGCCCTACAACGATTTTGTTTCGGCCACAAATTGAAACATTCAAGAGTAAAAAAGGCACTTGAGCTTTCAAATAAATTTCCTTGGGTAGGTAAAATTACTGCCGTAGATAAAAAAGACATAGACCGTATTAGACGCCTAAAGGAGCTAGCAGAGACAAATAAACATCACAAACTCGCGCTAGATCTGCATATTGAAGAAATGAAATGTAGTCGTTGGATTGAAACCACTTCAAAACGCGCATTGTTCGCTGAGTTCTTATTTGAAAAGTTTGGAGATTATGGCAGAAGCATTCAACGACCTTTAGTCGGAATAGCTGCTACAGGTGTTTTATGCTCACCAATTTACTATTTTAATAGCACCGTTAAAGAACCTTTGTTCACTGATGCACTCTACTATTCCTTTTCACAAATGCTGCACTTGATACCGAGCTCGAGAACAGGCCGCTCAGAATTAGCAATAAAGCTATTTGAAAGCACAGACAAAATTCCCAACCATATTTTTTTACTATCATGGGCTCAATCTCTCATATCCATTGCACTTGTGTTCCTTGTAGGTCTTGCACTGCGTAATAGGTTTAGAGTTTAAAAGATGTAATACCCCGTGCAAAACCCTCTCTTAACTTATTGATTTTATTGACATTGAAAACGTATTTTTTAGAGATTTTACGGTGCAATAAAACCTAAAAAAGAAAATAAAAACAAATAGATACCCCTTACATTTTCGTCATTATGGGGGGCAGGGGTCGCAAGTTCAAATCCTGCTATGCCGACCAGCTTTTCCTTACCCTATTCAATAAGTTAACTTCATTCATTTCCTTTCATAAATACCCACTATTAGTACGGTAGTATTGTGACTTTCCGATTTTCGCTCGTTATTCCTGTTTAGACTTATGAACTTTGTTTTCTTTAATGCACTAGAAGCCCACCTCAATGAGCATCGCTAGCGGCTTCTTTCAATGTCAACGCCTTAAAACAATGTAAGAAAAATTCTTCGTCAGAGGAAAGCCTTCAAAAACGAATAAGTCTGATGGCTAATTCGCTTGAATAGATTGATTTGCCGAAATAAGAACACTAAAAATAAATTGCTGATGTAGGCTGCTAAATGCTTTCTCCCGATACAACCTCTCACTTTAAACTTCAAACAGTGTAATTTCTACTTCCAGTACTCTACGTGACCAGACCAAAAGGCATGCATTACTCAGGTTTGGATTATTTGTGCCAGTTCCAATATGTCGGCTTTGCTCCTAGCCTCTATTTTCCAGTTAATTAGTAAAATTAAAATGAGGGGTTCTTAACATACTTTATAGCTATAACGCCTTATAAATCGGCTCTTTCACTGTAGTTCTCAACTAACAGCAGCAATCAAAAAACACAACACATTTACATTAAAGTAATAATACTGACAAATAACCAACCTAGTATTGCGAGACTTTCAATTAAGCACGGAGATTAAAATGAAATTCGCAATACTCATGCTTGCAGTCAGTGCGACTGCAAATGCAAACACCAACATATGTAGCAACTACGGTTGCCCAACTGGCACACCATCAAGTAATGATATCGTTGAGCGACCTATATATGTGCTTAGCAATAATCGCGCAACAAAGTTTGCGGACTGGGTAGCATACAAAGTCACACCAAGCACAATTGACGGACCAAGCCGTTCAAGGACTTGGAAATCAGACCCTAAAATTGCAAGTAGATACACGCTAGAGCCAAGTGACTACAGCGATGCGTGGGCAACTATCCATACAGATAGAGGTCATCAAGTGCCTTTGGCGTCGTTTTCCAATACATCCAATTGGAGCGATACTAACTACCTCTCGAACATTACCCCGCAATCATCAAACCTTAATCAAGGCCCATGGGTTAAATTAGAAAATGCAGTGAGAAGTTTAGTGCGAACGGGCGAAAATGCCTATGTGTTCACGGGTCCCTTGTATGAATATTACTTTGCTACCTTGCCTGGTGCTGATGAATCTCACACTATTCCGTCAGGCTATTTTAAGGTCGTTGTCACAATAGCAGGCTCAAATGTGAAGGCTTCTGCTTTTATCATGGAGCAAACTTCTGGTAGATATCTTGATTACTGCAAAACAGAAGTAACCATCGACGAAGTAGAACAAAGAGCAGGCCTGAATATCCTACCTAGCCTGCCAAGCTATAAAGCCACCGACATTGAGGGTCGAGTCGGCGGTCTTAGCTCACAACTAGGTTGCTAATTATGGCGGCTCCCAGTTGGTAGCCGTTTAATTCACTTTGTAATTTGCTTCAAGGCATTTGCTCGATGAATACCCGCCTTATTTAAGGTTCAGGTTACATTACTTTTCATGCCATTTTACGGTTATGTTTTTGACTCGGAATTTCCCATTGGCCAACCTGTCACAGCGGCTCTGCTTGGTTCGTTCAATATGAATGTTTGGCAGGTCTACCTGCGAGGCTTCCACTTCACTAAGTTGCTCTAAACACATAAGTTGTGTCACTTCACGGAGCGCATTATCTTCGACTAGATTTTCAACTAGACGTTTGCCTTTTGCCTTGTTCACCACATTACTGTCGCTTTTATTCTTTGAATGTAACTTGGGCATTGAAAACGTACTGCCTGCAGGATAAAACGAATAGTAGAAATGCTGTGGCTTATAGGTTTCAATCACAACTACGCCCTGCTTACCAAGTACCGAGAACTCCTCTTCTGTACTTTCAAATTTTAGGGCTGTGGTTTCATCCACACCAAAACCAAATTTTTGGCCACTTTTAAGTGCTAACACCGCAAGCCTAAAACTTCTGCTTCTTTCACTAAAATGCGTATCTAAAACGCCAAAGGAAAAGACTCCTAAGCCACCTGTAGCATCATAAGTTAATGCATCGGCATTTAGCTTGCCACATCCACCATGCTTTTCGCAGTGTTGTACTGGAGCAGAAGCATTTATTGCGCCATTTAACATAGCTTCGATACTGCTACCATTTGTGATCATGGGAACATTACCGAAGGCATTTTTTCCGCCAGCCTGCACCGCTGTTCCGGCACTCGTACCGATAATTATTGGTATCTCCTGTAGAACTTCAGTCCAAGGATAAGGCGTTTGCTTATCGGTAGCATACATTACTAGCTTAGTGAGTGATTGATCACCGCCGTTAAACATGACCGCATCCGCATTTACCAACTGTTGTTTCACCTTCTCAATCCCTTGCTGGCAAAGATTATATTCGGTTAATGTTCTATCTGGATAAATGACTTCACGATTATAAACCCCATTGAGCTGGTTACGATAGCTATCTAGGTTTTCACAGTCATCGCGACTAAGTGCTGCGGCTAATGCTGGAGTAAGGGGGAACCATTGAGCATTAACATCGTAGCTTTGAAATAGTCCTTCATAGAAATCAGCAGACTCATAAGGATCACGAGAAGATGCAGTGACAAGCAGCAATCTTTTGGTTTTTGTCTTGCCAATGCGCTTAGCAATATCTTCTAAGATTTCAGTGCTCGCTGGCTCATTATTTCCGTTAGTATTAACTATTTCAGGTAGGCGTTTATGCTGATACAACAAGGGCAGTTCAAGCATATCAAAGAAGAAATTATATTCTTTATCACTCCAACAGCGATATAAGCCTTCATCAAATTGTTTCGCATGCTGCGCAAGCTGTAGTTTAGATAAGACTTTGTTCGATGGTAATTTCTTAAGCAGTTTAAGGGTGCGCCTTAGGTGCGCGCGATTGTTAGTTGGCCAACCTTTAGTGAATTTATTTATTGCCATTTCATCAACAGAAAACAGCAAATGTGTTTTCACAGCCGTTGAAAATTCGACATTTTCTGCACAATTTTTTGTAGCCATACTAGAGCAGGTTTTGAGTGCTCCGCCAATCAAATAAAGTGTTTGCGCAGAAGAGGTTAAGCTGAAGAAAAGCGTACCCACAGTTAACACTGCGGTTATAAAACACACAACATTCATGATAAATTCCAAACAAATTTGTTAAAAACGACTTGTCAGCACAAAAACGCTTGTGCTATAAATTTTAATGAACATTGCGAAGCGCAAGCTAGCACACGCTGGTTTGCATTGTCAAAACACACGAGATGAAAATATGTTGAAGAATGCGTTCAAATTTGTTTGCTACTTCTACTCACCTCACTACCTTTCTGAGTGGTTCGACGAGTAGACACACGGTGTAAAGCCGTGGCGTTGTCTATTAATTGCAACCCCACCTCTTGATTTCTATAAAAATTAAACGGCTGACTTAAGGCGTACTATCGCGATTATTTTTCGTAGTGGCGTGGTTTTTATCTGTCCAATTGAAACTGACCTATTGTTTTTAACGCTTTTTAAGCACAGACGATTGCGAAGTTTCAATGCGGTAGAGCAATAAACACAACAAATAAATTCTACAGCAACGCCATTCGCCTGTACCAAGCCGCTCATCAACAGAAAGTAGGTGAAGTAATGTACAACAAACTATTCGTAGCAATTTCAGCAGCCTTGGCTGCTTCAAGTTTTAATACTCATGCAGAAGAACAAACAGAGCAAAACGTAAAAGCCGTTGAAAGAATTGAGGTCACGGGCTCTCGCATAAAAGGCGTTGATTTAGAAGGCACACAGCCCATTACTATTTTGAGCTCAGAAGACATAGACCGCTCAGGTGCTTCCTCAATTTTCGAGCTACTTCAAGACCTTCCTCAATTAAAAGGTGGCTCTGGCACGTTCTCCACAAGCGAGAGTGGCAGTACATCAACCTCAACACCCGCGGGGCAAGCAGCAGCCAGTTTACGAGGCATGGGTCCTTCAGCGACGTTAACCTTGATCAATGGTCGTCGTGTCGCGCCAAGCTCTTTTGCGGCGGGCACACAAAACTTTGTTGATGTAAACGCCATCCCCTTAGCAGCAATCGAACGAGTTGAGATCCTAGCGACTGGGGCATCCGCAATCTATGGAGCCGACGCCGTTGCGGGTGTGATTAACTATATTCTTAAAGACAATTACGATGGTGCAGAACTTGAGGTTAGCTATGGTAACAGTCTTGAAAGCTCTGATGAGGGCAAAACACAAGTCAATCTAATTTGGGGAACTGAAGTTGGTAATGGCAGCCTTATGTTGTTTGCAGATTTTTACGACCGAAACCAATTTAACGCAACAGATAAAGACTTCTTAGCAACACCCAACTTAGTTAACGGATATTCTTATCTTCCTAAACTCAGCAATACGCCTAATATTTATTATTACAGCAGTCGCGACGGTAATGAGCTTCCAGCACCTGGCTGTATGAGCCAGCTGGTTACCACTGAATATGGGGAGCAGATCTGTGCTTACTATGGTAATCAAGATGATGTCCTAAGCACTCCATTTGAGAGTGTGTCTGGTGGTGCGATGTTCAATCAGCAGGTTGGCGAGTTAACTTGGAAAACTGAATTTTTTATCAGTAAAACAAAATCAACCGCTTATTCAACCCCTGCCGCAATCAATCAGATTGATGACAGTGAAGGTCCATGGGTGAGAGAGGATGCCCTCTTCATTTATAGCGACGCAAGCGGTAACAACTCGCTACTTGATTCACTTTACATCGACCCATTCGACACACAACTTGGACAGGAGCAATGGGGGTTTCAGTTTGATGCTCGCTTTACCTCACCACGCACCATTGAAGTCGAAAGCCAAAATATGCGATTGGTTTCGAGTCTAGAAGGGCAGCTAGGCGAATGGGATTGGGTATCAGGGATTATGTTCTCTGAATCTAAATCAGATCAGGTGGCCACCGATGGGATATACAATCGCTATAAGTTTCATGCCGCTTTGGCCGGGGAGCTATGTGGTGATGGGAACATTGCCAGCATTAACGACGGCCAGTTAAGCTGTGCTAATAGTAACCTTCTCGACTTTTATAACCCATTCTTAGTAGCCAATGCCACTAACGATGCAACACTTGCACTTACCAAAGCACGTCCAACCCGAGAAGGTACAAGCCGTATTTACAGTTGGGATTTTACTGTATCGGGTGAGCTTTTTTCTTGGCAAGATATCGCGGTACAATCCTCATTTGGTGTCGAAGCACGAAAAGAAGAGCTGTCGGACACCCCTTCAAATGATGCGGTTGCAGATGCTGCCAACGATTACTTAGTTGATGTATTTGGTTATGGCTCTAGCATCGCGAATGCAAAAAGAACGCAGCTAGGTGCATTTGTAGAGCTATACATTCCAGTAACAGAAACAGTAGAAATGCAGGTGGCCGGACGATATGACCACTTTGACGACTTTGGCTCAACTTTTAATCCAAAAATCGGCATAAGCTATCGCCCTACTGATACCCTACTGTTACGAGCCGGTTGGTCTACTTCTTTTAGAGCACCGTCTTTAACGCAGGCGGGGGTTAAGCTGAGAACAACGACTTCAACTTTCGATTGCGGCGCGAATCAAGCTGTCGCCGATCTGTATTGTGAGGGTGATGGCACGCAAGTTACGGTTAACTCCTTAGAGCTTGGTAACAGCCAACTTAATGCCGAAGAGTCTGAATCTATTTCTCTAGGTTTAGCCTGGAGCCCAACTCGAGATACCACTATCGCGATTGATTACTGGCAATTTGAATATACCGACGTTATTGATACAAATATGACCGCTGTACTCAGTCGTGCAATTACAGATCCGTCGTTGCGTCATTGTGGCCTTATACCTGATGGTCAGATGGGTATTTCGTACGATGAAGATGTGTGTAGCGTAACCGATACACAAGGTTTGAGCATAGATCAAAGCGGCGCTGATTTAAGCGAAATTTTGGCGGCTTACATCGATGAATTTGACCCTCGCGCTCAAAGCCTGCAACTATATCGCGATCATGTTATTCAATTAGAAAATACAGGTAGCCAAGATATTGCTGGGTTGGACATTAAGTTTAATCATAGATTTAGATTTGATAACGCTGACTTAACCGTGAAACTGGATGCAACTCATTACCTTGAATACGAACGCAATAAACCGGGTTCTGATCTGAGTGAAGAGCTTGTTGGTACCTTTAGATACCCTGAAAATATAGGCAGAGTTTCAGTGACTTATAATGCTGATAATTTTTATGTCTCGCTGGGTGCAAACTATACTGACAGTTATGAGGACGACATCGAAGGGCTACGTGGTCGAGAAATCGACGAGTTAGCTGAACTTGGGCAACTCGATAGCGAAGGGAAACGAGATGTTGATAGCTGGACAGTGGTTGATGTTAGTGCGGGTTATGAATTCTCAGAGCACCTAAAAGTGAGGCTCAGTATTGATAATCTTTTCGATAAAAAGCCTCCTGTGGTTTATGGCTCATCGCGAGGCTTCGACTCAATTAATCACAATGCGTTAGGCACCAACTATACTCTCGGATTAACTTACCAGTTCTAATGGAGAAATGGGGGTAACCCCATTTTCGTTCTTTATATGCGAAAAACTATAAAAATGCCTGACGCATTCGTTATTTTGCTGGTGATTGCAGGGCTGTGCTATGCGGTGTCACACTTTATTTTGCCCGGCTCGTTCGAGCTAGCTGGAACTAATGATACCGTTGCACTTTCACAGTTTTCACAAGCACAAACACCTGCACCTTTACCTTTGTTTGCCACTCAAGGTGAAGCAGGATTGTTCAACGTGCTATTTGAGGGGCTCGTGAGTGGCGACAGAAATGGAGCGGCTATTGGGGTAATTGCTTTTATCCTAATAACAGGTGGTGCATTTGGCGTGTTAATGCAGACCAAAGCAATAGACAATGGCATTATGGCGCTGATCAATTCTACACAAAGGATTGATTGGCTATTTATCCCTAGTCTGTTCATCACCTTTGCTTTGGGTGGTGCCATATTCGGCATGGGTGAAGAGGCTATCGCATTTTGTATTGTGCTTTACCCTATCATGATGAGGCTTGGCTATAACGCCCAAGTTACCGTGCTTGTGACTTATGTTGCAACACAAATCGGGTTTGCTACTTCCCCCATGAACCCTTTTAGCATTGCTATTGCACAAAGTATCGCTCAGTTACCGGTATTCTCAGGCGCAGAGTTTAGGGTTGCTCTCACCACCCTATTCACATTCGTCGGACTGGTTTTTACGGTGTGCTACGCTGCGAAAGTACGTAAAAATCGTGAGGATATCATTGCAAGTACTTCGGCCTCGGAGCTACAACTTGTTGATAAGGCGTTATTGCTTGCATTTTTCATGGTAATTATTTGGGTCATTTACGGTGTGACTGCAAAAGGGTACTACATCCCTGAACTTGCCACTCAGTTTTTTGTGCTGGGGCTGGTCATCGCCCTAATAGCTAAATTGGGAGGACGCCAGTCTATTAGCCAATCAGTGGCAGCATTTAAAACAGGAAGCGCAGATCTGCTGCCAGCAGCTTTGCTAGTTGGTCTCGCCAAGGGGCTTGTACTATTACTAGGCGGGAGCGATCTCCAAACACCTTCAATCTTAAATACTGTGCTTTATTATGCGGCTACCTTAATAACCCAAGTCCCTGATGCGTTGGCAGCTTGGTTTATGTATGTATTCCAATCTTTATTCAACTTCTTTGTTTCTTCGGGCTCCGGACAAGCAGCTATTACTATGCCCATTATGGCACCTCTTTCAGACTTAATTGGTGTTTCTCGGCAAACTTCTGTACTGGCTTTTCAACTAGGAGATGGACTGAGCAACATCATTATCCCAACCTCAGCAAGCTTAATTGGCTGCTTAGGGGTTGTTAAACTTTCTTGGAACGATTGGGTGCAGTTTATTTGGCGCTTTATGTTACTTCTTTTCACATTAGCAAGTGTGGTCACCATATTTGCTCACTTAACAAATTACCAATAAATTTATGCTAACACTTATTAAAAATGTTGAGCTTTTTACGCCTAAAAAGCTCGGAAAGCGTGATGTCCTTTTTGCTGGGAAAACAATCCTCGCAATCGAGGAGGATATCGAAATAAACAGCAACTTGGAGTTCGCTATCGTTGACGGACTGGGATTTATATTAGCCCCCGGATTTGTCGACTCTTTGGTGCATTTTAGTGGCGGTGGTGGCGAAGCGGGTTTTGCGAGCCGTACCCCGCAAATGAACCTCACTGATGCAACGCTATATGGGATCACGACTGTCATTGGCGCACTTGGCACCGATGATGTCAGCCGAACACATACCGATCTAGTTGCTAAAGCGAAAGGGTTAAAACAAGAGGGGTTGAACGCCTTTTGCCATACTGGCTCTTACCACTTGCCAATAAAAACACTTGGTCACAGCATCCGTCACGACATTATGTATATCGACGAAATCATCGGTGTTGGGGAAGTTGCAATCGCCGATCATCGAGGTACGCAGCCTTCGGTAAAAGAGCTTACAACTATTGCAGCACAAGCGAGAACTGCAGGTCTATTGAGTGGCAAACGTGGTACCGTTTCCATTCACGTTGGAACAGGTGTTGAACACTTACAGCTTCTCCATGAAGTCGCACAGTCTAGTGAAATACCGCTCAGTCAGTTTTACCCAACTCATATGAATCGAAATGCCGAATTGCTAACTGCGGGGATTGCATTTTGCAAAGCTGGCGGAACCATCGACTTTACCGCTAGCACCACCGAGTACGACTTAGCCAATGGTGAGCTAGCAGCAGCCGAGGCGTTGGCATATTGCTTAGACAAAGGCGTGAACTCACAGCAATTGACCATGAGCTCCGACGGACATGCGAGCTTGCCAATTTATAATGAACAAAATCATTTAGTTGGATTTGAAGTGGGTTCTGAGTCTTCGCTGCTTGGGGCGCTCCAGCAAGCAGTGCAGCAATTTAATGTGCCGCTTGACTTAGCTCTGCAATCTATTACGTCCAATCCAGCGAGGATTTTAGGATTAAATAAAGGTGAAATCTCTGTCGGTAGTGATGCCGACCTTGTTTTGCTCGACGCAAACACGCTAACGCCACATAGCGTTTGGTGTAACGGTCAAAAAATGGTTGAAAGCCATAAGCCACTAGTCAGCGGTTTCTTCTCTTAAAGTTTGGCTGGTAGCACTATGCTGCCTGCTAATTTACGAGGAAGTTTTAAAAGTAATCAACCTGCTCGTACCTTACCTGAGCCTCAGAATAAATCAAAAATAGCTGTACAACATAAGTGCCCCTGCGCTAAACATAACCACATTTTCTGTTAATGATATAAAGCCTAAAGGCACATCAGTGTCACCACCAACGCATGCACATTTGAGCGCTCTTTTATCAATATATACGGCCTTAAACACCGAGATTGCGCCTATAAACCCTATGAATATTGCCACTGGTGCATAATAAATGGCTGGCAAAGTTGTTAGCATACAAACGCCGGCATATAACTCTAAGTAGGGGTAAGTATACGCGTATTTTAGATGACGCATCGCTAACAAGTCGTAAGTGATAAAGGAGTTTGTAAAGCTATGAACATCTCGTATTTTTTGTACCGCGAGTAACAACATGGAAAACCCAATAAAGGGCATTACCCATTCTACAAGATTATCGGCAGGAAATTGTGTCGCGAATGTGGCCAGCAGCGCGACTAAAAATATTGAAAGTACTGGCCAGTATACGTTTTTCTTTTCCTTATGTGACGGCTTGCCTAAATATCGGCGTAGCGCTTCATAGCCGCCAATATGTTGATCGTTAATAAATATTTGTGGTGTAGTGTCAACGTTATGAGTGGCTTTAAATTCATCCGTCTGTTCCCTTGACTTGAGCACTTTGTCGTCTACATAAAAACCCTCTCGTGAAAGCAAATCCTTAGCTCTGAGACCAAAAGGGCAAATGTGCGATGAGGTATGCATTCGGTAAAGTGTCGCATTTTTCACTGGTGGCTCCCCTATTTTATTACAAACATAAGTAGAAATTACCGACCGAGTAAATCAGCTAAGAAAAATCTGCCGACATTAGCGCAATTTCAGCTTAATGATTGTAACTAAAGCGAATTACATACCACCTTTAATTACACTCAATAACATGAAAGCGGGTTGAATTTATTGATGTATCACAATCAAATTAATTTCGGTTAAGGTAGCCATAGATAAACCTGATCTTAGTCAGTAAACCTTTTATTAAACCACGGTTCGGTTAAAAAAACCTTCTGACTATAAAGTCTTAGATTTATATTTCACCTTGTCTTTAGCTACCGAGATAAAAAACAAATGTCAAAAATAATGGGTAGGGAAATTAAGTTAGGCAAGCACAGTGTATTGCTTTCAACAACGGATCTGGACAGTCGAATTACATACGCAAATCAGTCATTTTGTGACATCGCGGGTTTTAGCATTGAAGAAATGCTTGGTCAGCCGCACAACTTAGTTCGTAATCAGGATATGCCAAAAGCGGCATTTAGAAATATGTGGTCTACCATTCAAAACGGTCAATCTTGGATGGGACCGGTTAAAAACTTAACAAAAAATGGGGATTACTATTGGGTAAACGCATTCGTCACTCCAATTAAAGACGAGCGAGGCAACATAGTTGAATACCAATCTGTAAGAACTTGCCTTTCTCCCGAAGTAATTAAACGCGCAGAAAATGCTTATCGCACTCTTGATAGCCAACAAAAAACGAGTCGCTATGACAGCACTCGCCTCTCATTTATGTTATTGTTTTTCGTCGCGATAACTTTGCCTCTAGCGTCACTATTAAACAACCATTGGTTTACCCTGCTACCATTGGCTCTGTTATGCATCACGATTGCGTTAACCGCACGTTTTCGCTCTAAATATAAAGCTTTGCTCACACAAGCCAAAACGATTTTTGATAATGATTTAATGTCTGTGATATACGGTCAATCTCGAGACAGAATTGCCGATATTACACTGGCATTAGAAATGCAAAAGGCGAAAATTTCTGCGGTAGTAGGCAGAGTGAACGATGTATCTGTTCGAGTAAGTGATAATGCAAAACTTACCACACAAAGCGGTCAATTTGTTGCCGAGTTACTAAAGCAGCAAACAAGTGAGGCAAAAGAAATGGTTGTTTGCATGGACGAGTTTTCACAAACGATTGATGAGCTCTCAGAAAACGTAAACCATGCCGCAGATGCAGCCAATAATTCAGAGCACCAGGCTGGGCTTGGTAAAGCCGCAGTAAAGGATGTTATCGATTCTATTCACTATCTTGATGAGCATTTAATGGAAGTGAACAATGCCGTAAATCGCTTAGTCTCAGGAAATGATCGCATTCAAAATATTCTTAGTGTTATCAACTCTATTGCCGATCAAACCAACTTGCTTGCACTAAATGCCGCAATTGAAGCCGCCCGAGCGGGCGATCACGGCCGAGGATTCTCAGTTGTTGCAGACGAAGTTCGCACACTTGCACAACGCACACAAACTTCCACAGAAGAAATAACGCAACTACTTAAAGAGCTAAATGATATTTCCAGCTCCGCTGTTGAGTCAGTGCAAAAAAGTAATAGTCTATCAAATCAAAGTGTTGACCTTGCAAAAAATAACGGTTCAAGCCTTGATACTATTCAAAGCCATGTCATGCATTTAGCCGATTTAAATCGCAGTGTTGCCGCCGCCATTGAACAACAAAGTTGTGTGGTAAAACAAATAAGCATAAACGTTGACAGCGTGACTACGCTCGCAGAGAGAGGCACAGAACACGGCGAGAAATCTTTTACTTTAAGTCAAGAATTACTAAGTCAAATTGAGCAGCAAACACGCCTAATTCAACAGTTTTCTCAAACATGAGAAAACCAAATAGACCACAACTTATTATTTGCGTAGATCAGAACCAAATAGACGCTTAGATATCAGTGGACCTCAGTATTTAATTAGATACCTTGGGTCCACTGACCTTGCAGCTAAATACAGTACTATAGTTCGGCCTCAAGAATGGCGAGTGCGTCCTTTTCTGCCTGTTTCACATTGCCATCGGCTTCAATAACACGCACGGCTAAATCTTTCGCAAGTTTACGCATCGGCTCATCGATAATGTTATTCATGCGGTGTTGCACATAAGCTTCAATGTCATTATTTTTTATCGCTACAACAGATTTTGAAAGGCTATCTTCGATGTAATCGTCTAATGCGATTGCAGAGTTCCACTGCAGACTTTTTGCCCACTTTCTCACAACATGTTTTTCACTTTCACTGATGACGCCATCAACACCAATAAATAATAATGCAATATCAATTAGGGCTTCTTTTTGCATCTGATCGACACAAATACCTGTGTCAAAGTGATTGAGTAGCTGTTCAAATTTCATAATTCTTCCTTAACCCTTTTCTGCAAGACAAGATCACAGATATTTCAAGACGGAACAAAAAACGCTAAGATTTAAACATATGCTAACTTTTTCCATTTGTCATATTAAAAAAGTGCAAGTTCAATTACACCACCTTCCGTAGGCCGTAAAAAAGTCGAAAAAATAAGAAGGCTCCACTTATTACATTTCATTTTTCACAATTAAAAAGTTCCCAAACACTGCCAACATTATCACCTCTATCGCTAAAAAGCGTCATGCCTGAGAACCAAAACCTCTAATACATACGACTAAAGAAGCAGCCTTTAGAGAGAACATCAATTATAAAGTTTGATTTAGTAAGAAAAGATCATTACCTCCACAATTGATTCATTTTGTTGAAATAATTTGCACACTCTCAGAATCAATCAAAAAAATAGGAACAACAATGAAAGAGTTAAAACTAGGAATGAACTTACCATTTTTCATTTCCCTTTCTATTATAGCGTTTACCTTACTTGTTCTAGATGCCTTAATCGTGTCAGAAAGAATCAGCTTGGTTTCTTTTGTCCAATTAACGCTATCTGCGGCAATCATGTTTTATATTGCTACAGGGCTATGGGCAATATTCAATGGTCAAAGCCGAGTAATCATCTGCAATCAAGGCGTGGTTTATCACAGCTTGTTTGGTCAAAAGCACTATATTCCAGCAGAAGAAGTGGAAAAAATCTCGGTGGAACGATTACTTTGGTTTAGTTATACCAAGCTTTATTTGACAAGCGGTGTACTAAGAATTTGGTCTTTCAAACCCAACCTTGCGCAACAACAAAGCCTTAAACTACTGGGATATATTTAATGCCAAGTTTATTGGCGTGTAGTAGACCTTATAAAGTTGCTTTCAAAACGAGGCATTGAGTAAGATAACCTAAATTTATAACGAGGTTATTATGCAAAGACAATATGCTATAGGTACGCTCGGCGTACCTTGGACTTCCAAAGAAAAAACATTGTGGTTGGAAAGCCAATCAATCAAACGCTCATACTCTGAAGAGGTTGTAACTCAAATAGAAGCGCTCAAGCACGTTTTTGACATCACCGAGTATGGTCAGCTTGACTACCCCAACCAAACTTATTCTCTATATGCATTAACAACAAAAAACTGGCAGCAAAACAAACCGACCATACTCGTTACCGGTGGCGTGCATGGCTATGAAACAAGTGGTGTACATGGTGCGCTCGCTTTTGCAAAATCAGAAGCACAACAATATGAACAGGCTTATAATTTCATTATTTTGCCTTGCTTAAGTCCTTGGGGCTATGAAACGATAAACCGCTGGAATCCAGAAGCCGTTGACCCTAATCGCTCTTTTTATGCGGATAGTCCAGCACCTGAATCTCGATCAGCAATGGATTTTGTCAAGAAGAAAGCAGCAGATATTCTGTGTCATGTTGATTTACATGAAACCACAGATTCTGATAATTCTGAATTCCGCCCTGCATTGGCAGCAAGAGATGGTAAAGAGAATCACAATTGGAACATTCCTGACGGTTTCTATTTAGTTGGACATACTCAAAAACCGGAAGCTAAATTTCAAAAACGCATTATCGAAGAAGTGGCTGCGGTAACGCAAATTGCCGATTCCGATGATCATGGGCAGCTAATAGGTGTTGATTTAGAACAGTACGGTGTAATAAATTATGATGGCACTGCGCTAGGCTTATGTATGGGTATGACAGATGCCGCTTTTGTAACAACAACTGAAGTTTACCCTGATGGTCAAAACGCAACACCAGAAAACTGTATCGCGGGTCAAGTGGCAGCAATTAGAGGGGCCATTAAGTACTTACAAAGCGAGAGCCTATAAGATTTAAGAAGGTGTGGTTTGTTAAACCACACCTAGGAGAATGGACAGAGCCTACCAAATTGTCATATTGCGCAGCGTTAAACTTTTCCGACGAAAACAACACGACCTGTTATAATAAAGCCTAATTCGCTAAGTCTTCCTTACCGCTAACCACCCCAAAGATTTCTTTAAATGAAGTTGGTTTTTGCAAAATACTCACTGGAATATGCAATGCTCTTGCGATATCGCTAGCTGAGATCATACCTCTTAGTCCTTCCGGACCAACCAATAAAACGTGCTGCAATCCTAAACTCTGTAATGTTTCAAGCACATCCCCTATCGTACTTTTAGCAACCATTTCATAGGGAACAGCATAGAGCTCTTCTTTTGTCACCATCACATCTTCAACGCACACATCTTCTCTCGACACCTGTTTTCTTTGTGCAACACTTAAGACCTTTCTGCCGGTGAGGTCACGACAGTTTACCACTCCCAAGAAATTATCATCTTCGTCAACAACGAGTTTTGAGCGCACATGGCCATTTTTCATCATGTATAAAGCATGATCAATATCGACGTCTTTTGCTATCACCTGAGGCTGCCTGCGAGTAAAGTCGGTCACCACCTTAACCGCACTACTGTCCATATTTAACGGTTCTGAATCGAAGTGATCACAAAGCTGAAATACTCCTTCCAACTTAACGGTTTTTAACGCTTTGTATTGGCCCATTTTATACTCCTGCTTTTATAAAGCCCTTCGAAAGTCTGGTTTTTATGTTGCTGTGAACAATCCACAACTAAAAATAAAAAGAACAACCAGTGTAAAGGCAGTAAAAAATTATTTTAGGTAACTGGAAAAGTAAGAGAGATCACGAAAGTTCGAGCACATGAGAGCGAATCTCACACCTCTCTAATTAAAATATGGTTTATACAGTGCATATATTCAAGTCAATGAAGTCTAAAACTCCTGTAATCTCAGTGTAATGCCGTGTAATAGCTAAATTTAAGTAAACGAATTAGACTGAAGATGTTTGCTAGGATTTATCACCCTAATATCAAACAATTGGTTTAGGCATTGGAATTCCGCGTCAAACTAGAAAAACTGTAATTCCAAATTAGACCAAGCCGGTACGTAAGTACTGGTGAATTCTTCCCTCAACGAGACCCACCTCGTGGGTCTTTATCATTGAGTAGAAGGAAATAAAATTGTATGCTTCACGGCACTTATACATTGATATAGATGAAATTTACGCCTTGCTGAATTGTGATATCTATTTTGTATAAGCATGTAATTTTCATCAAAGTTATACGGAACTAACTATGGCTTATTTAATCGACGAACAGAAACTCGAACGAGTCTATCTTAAAAGCTATCATACGGTAGGCCGCTATAAATATAGTGTAGATACCTTAATAGACAAGCCGGGAGTGTCGCGACATCACGCCATTATCGAACTCAATGAAAACAAATGGTTTATTAGAGATGTGAGTACAAACGGCATCTGGATAAACGATAAAAAGCTCGACAAGAACCTGCCGTATCAGCTATTCGAAAATGATAAGATTGATTTTGCAGCACCTGGTCAAAACTCGTTTGTGGCGGCGAACTTGCAAACCGAGTGTCAATATTTAGTTTCTCAGTCAAACAACCAAAAAGTAGTAGAAGTAACGAATCAACTTCTCCTTCCTAGTGAAGATGACCCTAAACACATTATTTACTATGATAAATTGCTCAACTATTGGTTTTTAGAAGATCTCAATACCTCAGATCGACAAGCCTTAATAGATGGCAGTATTGTATCGCTGATGAACGACCAATGGATGTTTTTTTCTGCCACGACAATCGCGGTAACTAAACACCTTGAATGCCAAAAAGCTGCCAAGCCAATGGCACTAGAGTTCAATGTAAGTCAAGACGAGGAAGATACTCAACTAACACTAAGTGTTGATGATAAACACTTAGATTTAGGCGTCAGAAGTCATCACTACTTACTGTTGCTGCTTGCCAGAACTCGGATCCAAGATAAAGATGCAGGCCTTGAATCGGATGTTCAAGGTTGGGTTTACCGCGATGACTTAGCAAAAGCACTCGGCGTACAAACAAACCACATGAACATTATGGTTCATCGCGCACGCAAGCAATTTGTCGATTCCGGTGGCGAAGATTACCCAGAAGCAACCTTTTTATTAGAAACTCGATGTGGTCGAGTAAGATTGAATTGCCAAGATATCACGATAATAAAAGGCTCTAAATTAGAAACTCGCATGACAACTTAAGCGGTATTGTTAGCTGGGCAGAAATAGCATTTCGGCCCAGCTATTTACCTACGCTTTATACTCTCCAGCATTATTCACTATTTTGTTTTCGAGCTCTTTACATAGCCCCAATACGAATAAAAGCTCCACAAGTACAAACAGTGGTCCAATTGCTAAACCAATCAAATCATCGACAAACGCAGGCTTTTTTCCCTCGAAATAATGCCCTATAAACTGTAACACCCAACCTACAAAGAAAACACCAGCCCAAAACAATACGGTCATTATTCCTGCATTAACGATGAGCGGATTCAACGTTTGAACAAGGAAATAAAAAGCCAGTATGATGGCGCTCATCATGAGCCCAAAAATGGGGGATAACATCAGGTAATAGCCACATAAAACTCCCCCTATCAGCGCGGCAAAGGTGATGGTCACTCCTGATACACTGAATAGCGGGATAAAAGTCATACCCACAACAGCAATCACAATTAACGGGATCCCAAAAAAGTGAGTCAGAATGTTTCTTTTGCTGCGATGATACATGGCATACTGACTTAATAACGTCTCTAGTTTGTTCATTATTGTTCTCTCATTGATACCAATTATCCTACTGATAATTAGTCAACAAAGAAAATTTATCAATAAAAAATTCTATTAGCGTATTAGGGCCTATATAAATAACCTGAGCTGCGGATAATTAATGCCTTTCTAGCAGCCAGTTTTAGCGCTAACTGCGTTGAATTCACTTCCAATAGCCAGCTATTGGTGCGTAAATTCGCCTTGTTTTCCCTAAAACTTGCTGGCTAGACAAGGAAAAAACTAAGTTGTGCTTTAGCAACAATGAGTTGGAACATTCCTTATCCAAACCTCAGGTTAAATAACCAAATAAACAGCATACCGAATACAATAGTCTGCATTATGAGCACCATCAATAGCTTAAAATTAAAGCTAGGTTTGATGGTTTTATGCCTGAGCATATACATAGCCACTGGTGTGATAATATTGAGCCCAAGTAACCCACACAGTAGTAAATTACGCTCAGGAATGCGTGATTGAGCAAGCGTTGAAGCACGCTTATCCCACCAAAAAAGTGCAAATATAAATACATTGATAACCAACAACACCACTGCAGAAATAACCGCTTGCCAAGGTAGCTTAGATACGCAAAGCGCCCCTAACCACACGCCTGCTCCCCAAAACAGGCCCATCTGCTGATGCATTAAACGAACCGCTGACATGCTACTTTTCCTGTCTTATTGTATTGATTTGAATGAAAATTTTAGCGGTAGCATAAGCATCATCCATCGCTCGGTGATGATTAATCAAAGGTACATTCATCGCCTGGCAAAACGCCCCGAGCGCATAAGAGCGCAGGCCCGGCACAAACTTTCGGCCTAACTGCACAGTACATAACTTCGCACGAGAAAACTCTCGGCCGACTCGAGCAAACTCCTGTCGAATAAAGCCATAATCAAAGTTCACATTGTGCGCGACAAAAATAGCACCTTGGCTAAACAGCTCAACTTGCTCCAAAATTTCAAAAAAAACTGGAGCATCACTCACCATTGCCTGAGTGATCCCTGTCAGTTCAGTGATTTTTTGTGGGATACGACGCATCGGATTAACAAGTGATTGCCATTTAGCAACGACCTCGCCGTTAACGACTTTTACCATGGCTACCTCGGTAATGCGATCAAACTCCTTGTTGCCACCGGTGGTTTCAATATCGACAACGACATAAGGTTGCTCTTTGCAAATATGCCATTCAACGGTTTGCAGTCGCGTGGGAATATTGCATTGCAAGAGTTTAGAAATGTTAACTAGCTGACTTCGGCTAAGACTATCTCCAGGTGCCTTGATTTCTTCAAACCTTAAACCCGCTTTTTTGTCGACTATCATCAGATCGGGAAAACCAGATTTCATCAGATGAAAATCACTACACATTAGCCTTAAAACAGGTTTGACATCCTCAATTGACAAGTTAGACAATAATATTTTTATTGAGTCGAGCATCTTATCGTGCCAAATAAACAACCGATTGGGTTCTCCGTAATGTTCGCTCATCTGGCGTAAAAGCCAGTTCATCCAAACAGAAGTATCTGTAAAATTCGCTAAGCGACATTCAATCTCTTCCTCAAATTCGCTGTAAAAACGATTTTCTTTTAATGCCAGTGGAGTTCTAGAAAACCCATTAGCAACGATACTTTTTGGGTGATAAAACAGTTCTTGCCAAAAGGTCAATCCAAATAAGGCCAGCCAAATTTCATTTTCAACATGATAGGCCTCAATGTCATGACGTTTATAATAAGCAATAACGCCAGCCTCTGTTTGTCCCTTAAAAGCCTCATCAATTTGGATCGCAGGTTGACTTTTTCTTAGCATATCCGTAAGTACAGAAGTGCGTTTTTGGTTAAATTTACGCTGATAAAAGTCTTCCGCGAAGATCATCAATGTTTCATCACTTTCCCCCTGTAATATGCGCTCTAATTGCTCTCGCACCAGCTCAACTTCACCTTGTTTATAATTATGTCGTATCAACATCTCACAAGCTTGAGGGTGATCACTCATACCCAGTAAGGTTTTAAAATGGGAAAATTCAGGACCTAACTTTCTGGCAAGCGTTAACAGGTACTTTGCATGTGCAATCACTGCATATTGCCCATCGACCTCAGGCAATTGTTGCGCTGCGGCCTGCCTAGCACGCTGTACTAATTCATCTTCAGGGGCATTTTTGAGCGCACTGAGTGCATTTGCATAATAAAACGCGCTCACGGCTTCTGCTTTTTGTTCAAAATGTGCATGGTAAGCGGCGTCAGCGCTCCTGGTATTCATTACACCAAGATCTCGCATCGAAAATTGCGCTAAGCTAAAGCCTACCTTGCCAAAGTACAAAAATAGAAAGTAGTCGATATCGGCTTGAAATGAGAGCGTGAGATACTGGGATAGGTATTCTTGTGCATTTAGATGTTCAACGCAGACAGATTGATTGATATGCGCTACCCAGAGCGATTTTTTTGCCGATTTACTTGGCAGTGTAGTTAAATTCTCTCGCTCGGCAAGTTCCATTAAACATGGTTTAGTTAAGCAATGTAATAGTGCTTGAAAGTCGTCTTGTTGTACCTGACGAAGTAATCCCTTTGCTTTTAATGAAAACGCGACTTCACAAATATTATTGATCTCTTCGTAGCGCAGTGAATTGATATCCAGAAAAGGAGTTTTGCGGGAAATAAACCGCACTAACAAACACAATTCATCTTCAGGCAAGCGGTGTAGCTCAGCCAGCAGCTCACGCTGAGCACTACTTAATAGCGGTTGACATACTTTAAGTAAATAATTGCTAAGCTCACTAAAGTGGCTTAAGTAATATTTGGCGGGTAACTCTTTTCTCAACACAAATTCAGATAACTGTTTTTATATACAGTAAAGATTATCATAGATAGGAAATATTGCCAATTTGCTTCAGTTACCCCCTTAAGTCGTTTCTTCTGTATCGTCTGTGGAAGCGTATTCGCTTTTGTATAGCCAATATTGTAGTTTCTCGCTCAGTGGCTCTTCCGAAATGGGCTTTGTGAGGTAATCGTTCATGCCTGCATTTAGACACTTTTCCCTATCACCAGCCATTGCATTGGCTGTCATGGCTAACACTTTCACGCCCTGATAACTTTCACCTGCGGCTCCGTCTCGGATTAACTCGGTAGTCCGATAGCCATCCATTTCTGGCATCTGACAATCCATTAAAATTAGTTCAAATTGACATTCATCTTGATGTGACTTGAGCAGCTCAATAGCAAGCAGTCCGTTTTCAGCCACTTCAATATGGGTTATCCCCAATTTTTTGAGCATACTTAATGCGACAACTTGGTTCACCTTGTTATCCTCAACCAGTAGAATACGACAAGGTTTTGGCCACGTAAATTCGGCTTCGTTCGCCTTTCTTACTAGCTTCAGATAGTGACTCGTAACTAGTGGTTTCGCATTCGCCAGCGCTTTGCCATCTTCAGCTAAAATGGTTAACGCATCAAAAAGGTCTTTGGTTGTCACGGGCTTTGGAAAATAGCCTGAATAGCCACGATCCGCGTAAAACTGGCCATCCCCCTTAGTACCCATTTGCGTCATCATGATAAGCTTTATTGCTTTGAATCGCTTATCATTTTTTAGTGCAGCACCGAGCTGCTCACCCGACATACCTCTAAGCGTCATATCCAATAAGGCGATATCAAACACATTTTTATCACGTTGGTATTCAGCTTCACATAGAGATAGTGCTTGTATTCCAGAGCTGGCTTTATACACATCCGCCCCCCAGCGCCGCAATTGAGATTCCAAACTCGTCAAGGCTGAGAGGTTATCGTCAACTAGGAGTATTTTGCTCCCTTGTAAATCAATTTTTGCAGCTTCGAATTGAGTATTATCGCCATGGATCAAAGTTACGAAAAATTCAAATTGGCTACCATGTCCAAACCGACTACTAACGGCGATATCGCCATCCATTAATTCACAGAGTTGTCTGACAATGGCAAGCCCCAGTCCAGTCCCTCCGTACTTTCTAGTAGTAGAGGCATCAACTTGAGAGAATTTAGCAAAAAGCCTATCCGCTTTGTCCTCTGGTATCCCTATGCCGGTATCTTCAACTGAACAATGAAATCTCAGTTTATTATCCACTTCACTAAACCAAGCTCGGATGATGATCTCGCCTTGCTCGGTAAACTTGATTGCATTACTAATTAGGTTGGTGATTATTTGTCGAATACGGCTCGGGTCCCCCTGCACCAATGGCTTTTCAAGTTGGGTAACATCTAGAATAAGTTCAAGTCCCTTTTTCTGCGCTTGCAACGCAACGGATTCAACCAATTCGCCAAGCAATGCCCTAACATCGAAATCTAGTGACTCAAGCTCAAGCTTACCCGCCTCAATTTTAGAAAAATCTAAGATATCGTTGATGAGATTTAATAACGATTTGGCGCTGCCCATTGCTAGACTCACTTTATGTAATTGAGTTTGAGTAAGGTGCTCATCTTCTAGCAGACTTAACATGCCTATTACACCATTCATTGGCGTGCGGATCTCATGACTCATTGACGCTAAAAACTCGCTTTTAGCTTGCGCGCCCTGCTCCGCCGCTTGCTTCGCTTGTTCTAGCTCCTTTTTCGCCTCAACAGCAGCGGTAATATCTTGCTGGATACCGACGAATGCCGTTAATTGATTTTGTTCGTTGAACACCGGAGAGATCTGTAAACTATTCCAAAATGCCTTTCCAGACTTGGTGTAATTGATCAATTCAACTTTGACGAATTCGTGAGCTATTATTGCTTCCCTGATTTCGTCTAACGCTTGCTGTTGGGTATGTTCACCTTGCAAAAAGCGACAGTTTTTACCCAGTACTTCATCACCATATTCGGTGATTTGTTGAAATGTTTTATTCGCAAATACGATTGGCAATTCAGGCTTAGTCGCGTCAACAATCGTTATGCCGACATTTGCGCACTCTATTGCTTGAGCAAGTAAATCATTTTGTTCCTTGGCCTTTTTCAGCGCTTCTTGATGAAGCTTTTGATCAGTAATATCCGACAGTGAGCCAACTATCCGCTTCGCTTGTCCATCTTTAAGTGCCGCCGCACCTTTTAGCCAAAAATAGCGATAGCTGTTTTGCCTCGTTTTTATTCGGCACTCCACACCAAAAGGCTCTTCTTCCGTCATATGAAACTTAATTGAGTTTTCTAAATTGGGGAGATCTTCTGGGTGGACTCGGTCAAATAAACTAGAAATATGCGCAGAAAATAAAGCTTGTGTCTCTTGCGAAAAGCCTAGTAAAGATTTGAATCTGTCTGAATAAAACACCGCATTCCGCTCAAGATCCCAATCCCAAAGACCATCATCGCTACCAAATATTGCGAGTTTAAATCGCTCTTCGCTGCGTTTGAGTGTTGTTCTTGATTCTTCAAGTTTTTTGAATGGGTTTAACAGAAGTTGCTTACCAAACAAATAGAGCAAGCCAAATGATAGGAATAGTCCAAAAGCAATAGCACCAATAAGATCCCACACAAACCTTTTCACTTCGTCAGTGACCAAGCTTTTTCGCAAGCGATAGTCTAACTGGAGTCCGGTAGTCCCGATAGCTAATGACTTAATACTAAAGTAATCTTCTACGCGTTCAACATCAGAGAACTCAAGCCACTGGCCTTTTAACGAGATACTATGAAGTTGGTGTTCTAAAGAGGTTGCCAATAACGTTTCAAGACTGGTCGAAAACTCACCAATCAATGCCCCCTCAGCAAAACCATTATAATAAATAGGTACCGCGACAGTAAAAAAGTGCTCATTGGTGACTGTAGTTAAATCGATCACATTACCCACTTCAGCGTTAATCACTTTCTCTAGCCATTTTGGTTCTTGATCCAACACTTCATGGGAGTCAAAGTTTGCATACACCACATCTCCGAGAATATTGATTACCATCAGCTTTTCTTCTTTGCCTATAATTTGAAAGCTGCGCAAAAAATCTCGTAACTTCGCTGCGGAGAGTCCCGTACCCATCGCACCATTCACAATAATAGGGTGTGTAGACAGATCGAATAGTATTTGTTTACGGCTCTCAAGATACTGAGTTAAATTGTTAACTGCGAGTTGAGCTTGGGTTTCATTCGTTTCTCTCACTAAGTCTTCGACAATGACGTTTGCTCTCAGCCCAACAAAAAGTGCACTGAGCAAAAGCGAAACGATAGCCGTTAGCCCTAAAAAGGTGTAAAAAGCGCGATTACTCGTAAAGGTGAATTTAGTTTTCAATGCGACCCCGGGTAACTATAAACTAGTTTAATACTGCCATTAGACTGGTATTGCCCCATACACAAGTCTTGCACGGTTAGCGCTTCATGGGCTGAATCATTTTTATCACTCCAGGCACTAAAAGGCCGTTGATACGTTTTTACTAGGCCGCTGACCGGCGATTGCAAATCCTCAAATGCGCTTTTTAATAAGGCTCTGTTGGTCGCGACTGAATCTGTCAGTTTTATCTGCTCCGCTGCCGCAATAAGAAGCTTAGCAATGTCATAGCCATGGATAAATCCGGGAGCTGCTTGAACAAATCCATGCTTGGCAAACTCGGTCGGGAAAAGCTGTTTTGCACGATTAAATACTCGTGCCGAAAACGCACTTAATGGTTTATTCTCAAAAGAAAAACAGCTTTGTAGGACCGCCAATGAGACATCTGCAGATAGCTTATCCCCAACCACTTTAAAAAAGTTACCCGCAGTTATCCCCCAATGACTAACAATGGGCAGGCGCTGCGCCTCGTCAATACTTGCCATGGCTTTTACAAACTCTGCGCCCTCAATCGCATTACCAACAAAAATGATACATTGCGGCTCACTTTCAATAATACTATGGACCATGATCCGTGCTTCATTCTCTTGTGTTGCCCAGTTAAACCAAGATACAGGCAGCGCGTTGTTAGGCTTGGCCGTTTTATATTCCTCTAGCAATGTGTCGTAATTAGAGCGCCCCCATGCGGTATCCTCAAGGAGTAAATGAGGTGCAACACAACCTTGTTGCTTTGCATAATTGATGAGTACTTTACCCGCTTTGGTGTCATCCACAGAAAGCCTAAAAATCCAATTATCCTTACTCGGGTATCTTGTAATTGGCCCACCAGCGGCCCAAGGAACCAACAGCAGCGCTTCACTCTCATTGATAAATTTACGAAATTTAATATAAGGAGGAGAATGAACACCACCAAGCACGAGTAAGGCATTCGGGTCTTTTAAAAATTGCTTAAAGTGAAGCAAACTACGATTACTATTACCACGATGGTCTTTGGCCACCAATTCAACCTTATAACCTTGGATTTGATTATCTACTTCATCTAATGCGGTTAGAAATCCCATTTTTATCGCTTCGGCTGACTCATTTAAATTAGAATAATCAGCGTCATGATAAATACGAAACACTTGCTTGGAGCTTGCTGAAAGACAAACCGAGCTCAGGAAGCAGAAAAACAGTAATAATATTTTCATCGTATTACTAATTACTCAACACATAACTAAACTTTAGTTCAAATCATTGTGATTGCTTAATTTTATAGCGAATACCTTGCTCGTTATAAATCAGCCAGACAATGCATGGCGCACAAAGAAACCGCACCCAAAGGTAGGCGCGGTGGTTGGGATCATTCAGGGCTATTAGCAAGTTGGCTCTGAATGTAGTTTGGTAAACCAATTAGTTTGATTAAATTGATATGCTGTTCAAGCCAATAAATGTGATCCATTTCGGTGTCATCTAACAGGGTTTCGAGCATTTCACGGGTAACATAATCTTGCGCTTGCTCACACACTGCTATCACCTTTTTCAAGTGATCTTTTACCAGAATTTCCGCAGCCAAATCATTTTCTAGCATTTCTTTCACGTCGGTACCGACGTGGATCGGCGCACGAGAAGCGGTATCTGGCGTGCCTTCCAAAAACAAAATGCGCTCCGTGATCCGCTTAGCGTGATCAAGCTCTTCTTCATATTCGTGAGATAACTTATGGTGTAGCTTCTCCAGTCCCCAATCTTCATACATTTTGGCATGAGCCAAATATTGATCCATAGAAGAAAGCTCAAGCGTAAGTTGTTTGTTGAGTAAGTCGATAACGGTAGAATTGCCTTGCATAACTTACCCCTCAATCTGCGATTGCAGATAGTTTTCAATGCCGGTATTTTTGATTAAGAAGTGCTGCGTTTCGAGCCAATCCACATAGTCCTCTTCATATTCAAGAATGTCTTCAAGTAGCTCTCGACTAACATAATCCTGTTCATGTTCACACAGCGCAATTGCATCGCGCAGTGTCGGAAGCTGATCGAGTTGAAACGCTAAGTCGCACGCCATCATCTCTTCGGTATGCTCACCTATTCGTAACTTTTCTAAATGCTGTAGGTTTGGTAACCCTTCAAGGAATAATATGCGCTCGATAAGATCATCTGCTTGCTTCATGTCCTTGATTGATTTTTTATACGCTTTCTCGTTTAGCTCTTCCAGCCCCCAATTTTTGTACATTCTTGCGTGTAGAAAAAACTGATTTATTGATGTTAACTCTAGCGTAAGCACTTGATTTAGCGCTGTTATGACTTGCTTATTACCCTGCATAGGGCCCCCTAATAATGTCGAGTGACGCCCTATAACCCTAGTTCAATATTTATTCTTCGCAAGATTAAATAAAAATAACAGTTTTCTTAATATACCCTTTTAAAATAAACAACTTATAAGAGTATTAATAACAATTTTCATTACATTTAGGGTTTCATTTTTTGAACAGCTTGTATTCAGTCAAAACTCTGAATAAAAAATATGCTAACTTATTGAAGTTTATACAGCAGCTCCGGTTACTCAACTTATCTGCTTTTTAACATCCAAACCTAAACGCTTTGCCAGTCGAACTAAATTTGCTCTATCCATTTCCAGCTCTCTCGCAGCTGCCGACCAATTTAACCCATGACGTTCCATCGCATTAACGATCATGTCTTTTTGTAGTAGCTCAACGGCGAATTTCATGGCGACAGGAGGTGCTTTCTCTTGCGTGGTAATGCACTCAGCCTGCTGAATTTGTTGATGGTGTTTTGGCGCGATATCTATGTCATGGATCTCAATGATATTAGCCTGCCACTGTTGATGCTTAGCTTTTAACGCCGCACGACTGACACAATGTTCAAGCTCTCTGACATTACCTGGCCAATCGTAATGCATTAACCGACTGAGTGCTTGCCTATCCATCACCACTTGTTTTGCGTTGAGCGTACCTCTTAGCTGCTCTAAAAAGAACCCAACCAGCAGCGGTATGTCATCTAGCCTTTCGCTCAGTGGAGGAACAAATAATGGATACACACTTAAACGATGATAAAGATCAGCCCTAAATTTTCCGCGTCTCACCTCTTCTTTTAAATCACGATTAGTGGCAGCAACCACTCTAACATCGACAATATGAATGTGGTCAGCACCTACCGCTTGCACCTCACCGCTTTGCAGCACACGTAATAGTTTGCTCTGTAAAGTCAAACTCAACTCACCAACTTCATCTAAAAACAGCGTGCCGCCGTCCGCGGCTGCAAATTTTCCTAATCGGTCTTTATCGGCCCCAGTAAACGCCCCTTTTTTGTGACCAAAGAGTTCACTTTCTGCTATCGAGTCAGGAAGCGCCGCACAGTTAATTTGTATAAACGGTTTGTCATTTCGTTGGGAATTAAAATGTACGTGTTTTGCTACCAACTCTTTACCCGTTCCCGTATCGCCTTGAATAAGCACATTAAATTCAGAACCAGCAACCAGTTCAATTTCTGATTTAAGCGAGTGCATCACCGCACTCTCTCCTACTAAAATTTGCTTTTTAACGGACTTTTGAGATTGGGTAAGTGTAGATGCACGTGCTTGCTCATAGAGGCGCTCAGCCTCAAACATACGTAATGCACTACTTGAGACAATTGCTTGTAGGGTTTTCAAATAAACCTCAGGCAAGTGCTCAAAGCTATCCGGTTTAAGGCAATCAAACGTCACCAATAAGGTACTACTTTGCAGCGCGACCTTAAATCCCATGCAGGCATGCACTGGTAAGCGACTTTCTTCGGCGAGCAACAGACCATCGTAAGGGTCGGGTAAGTCGCTATTGGCAGGAAAACTAACTAATTCGTCAGACTCGAAAATGGACATCAATCTAGGTTGCTCTGTAAGCAAAAATTGCCGCCCAACAGCGTCCGCACTCAACCCATTGCAAGCTAGGATAGTTAATGCATGCTGATCGCCATAAAGAATGGCGATGGCATCAGCGGTAACAGATTGACTCAATGCTGAAAGCAAGGACTTAGCGTATTGCTTCACCTCGCGGCCCTCTTGCGCCAACGAAAGTCGTGATAACGACATACTAAGCTCAAGCAATTTGGAGAGCGCTAACGAATTCATGTCAAAAAGACTCAATTTATTCAAATAAACACTATTTAAGATAGGTCAATTTGACTCAAACATCAATAAGAGAATACTAATCCAATGATTTATATAGCATTTTAAAGTTGGCGTGACACCTGCAATGTGCAGTCTATATATCAACATTCGCAGAGTTAACGATGAGCCGTGCATACCAACTTTTAAGATATAGCAACATCGCCATTTTCACTTCTCTCGCAGCGTTTGTGCTGTCACTGCAAGTGAGTTTTTTTAGCGTTGAAAGCTTCAGCCTCTTCTCACAAATTGCAGCACATATTAGTACTATCGTATTGGCCGCCTTGATTAAGCTCGCCTACATCATCCGCCTTGTTTGTCTATACCACCTAGGTTTGGAGGTTAAATAAATGAGCTTAATCCAGCTAGAAGAGCCCAGTCCAAAAGCAGTGTGTTGGTATTTACCATCTACTTGGCCCGTGTTGATGCTCAGCTTTAGAGCGCTATTTTTACTCGCGGGGTTATTCGCTGTTGTGAGTATTTCTGTGTGGGCTTTATTGCTCAATGGCAATGTTGTTTGGCGTAATGATTACCCAGCGACCTATTGGCACGCCCACGAGATGCTGTTTGGCTTTGGCGGTGCTGTCGTCGCCGGATTTTTGCTAACCGCAGCAAAAAATTGGACGCAAAGACAGACATTACATGGTGGCGCACTGCTGTCACTCTGTATTATTTGGTGTGCCGCTAGACTGAGCTTTTTTGTGGCAAATTCTTCAATCATCATCACCTTGCTAATACAACTGAGTTTTTGGCTCATTGTACTATTCAATTTAACGAGCGTAATTGTTGATGCAAAATCCAAAAACAATCGTGTTTTTATTTTTGCTGTAAGCATGTTGTGTGGCTGCAACATCATATTTTTGATTTTACTTCACAACCAGCACTTCTTATTGCTAAGCGCTGCAAGCCAAGCAACACTTATTGCTTACATGCTGTTGATTGGTGTGGTGGGTGGCCGCGTTATTCCGTTTTTTATTGCCCGAGGATTGCAGCAAGCACAAAAACCACATACTCCAAGGTTAGACAGGACGATCTTTTACCTCTCCATCATCTGCGTTTTCACCTATATCCTGCAGTTTACAATGCCCAATACTCACTATTTGAGTGCTGCACTTCTGCTCCTTGGGCTACTGCACTCGATAAGAGCAATTTATTGGTTTAACGGTAAATTATTTAACGTACCGCTGCTTTGGTCACTGTACCTGTCATATTGTGCAATCGCAGTGGGTTTAATAATTAGCGCATACAACAATACCTTTGCACCAGAGCATTTACGTAGCCACCTTCACTTAGTAGCAATTAATGGCATGGGATTAATGATCTTAGCCATGATGACTCGCGTTACCTTGGGCCACACTGGTCGACTATTACAGGTAAGCGCGACAACTACACTGGCATTTATCTGTATCGCGGTATCAGGTCTTATCCGCGCATTCCTTATTCATTTTATAAACCCGCACAATGCATGGCTGTTAAGTGCCGTGGCTTGGGTTTTTGGTTTTATGCTTTTTTCCATTACCTTCGCGCCCATGCTGATACAAAAACGCGTCGATGGGCGAATAGGTTAACTCTACTCTCAAACTGGAGATATTAATGCTTACACACAATACGATTGAGTTGGTAAAACAAAGTGCACCGCTATTGGCCCAGGTTGGTCCCGAGATCACCGCCAAGTTTTATCATAGCATGTTCAATCAACACCCTGAGTTAAAAGGGGTATTCAACCAATCCCATCAGGCTTCGGGAAAACAGCCGTTGGCACTATTTGCAGCATTAGCGGCCTATGCCAATTACATTGATCAACCAGAGGTACTCAGTGACGCCATTTTACGTATCAACCATAAGCACGTTAGCCTTGGGATTTTACCGGAGCAATACGCTATTGTTGGCCGGCATTTAATTGCAACGCTCAAAGCCGAGTTCAGCGAGCAATTCACAGCCGAAATAGAGCAAGCTTGGCTTAGTGCCTACCAGTTTTTAGCCGATTTATTTATCACCGCAGAGCATGGCCTGTATCAAACCGCACTTAATCAGCAAGGTGGGTGGCAAGGAACTCGTGAATTTACAATTGAAAAGGTGATAAGCAATACTGAAAATATTAAAAGCTTTTATCTCAAGCCTGTCGACGGTAAAGCCCTACCTCATTACCAAGCTGGACAATTTGTTTCTGTCTTTGTACCAAAAGAAGTGGCAGGGTTTCAGCAGATCCGCCAATACTCTTTGTCTGTTGCCCCCAATGGTTCGTACCTTAGGATCTCTACTAAACACGACGGTGCAGTATCGCAATATCTTCATACACTTAAGGAGGGCGACACCCTCAAGCTCACTCCACCAGCTGGAGACTTTGTCAGACAACACACAGCCAGTCCAAAGGTATACATTAGCGCAGGGGTTGGAATAACCCCTATGCTTTGCATGCTTGGTGTTCATAGCCAACATTCACCTGAAGTCGAAGCGCATTTTTTACACGCGAATAAAACTCACAGTGACTTAGGTTTCAACAAAGAAATCAATGAGCTTGGTAGCAATATCCGAGATTTTAATGTGGTTACTTGGTTGGAGTCAGAAGCCGAGGGTACGCATTCTGGACTGATGAATATCAACGCAATCAAAAATGCTTTGCCGCTCACAGACGGAGAGTTCTACCTATGCGGTCCGGTTGCCTTTATGCGCTTTATCAAAACCCAACTGATGAATGCCGGTGTACAAGCCGAGCAAATATTCTATGAGGTATTCGGTCCTCACGAAAACCTTCCAAACTAACGAGTTAAATTTGGCGCCCTAATACTGTTGGTATTAGCCGGCGCCTTATATTTTGCTCTGAATTAAAAAATCGGTAGACTTGGAGAATAAATATTATTGGTATAAAAGCGTACTTGAAGGACAACAATATGAGCGCAATTTCTAGTATCTTAGTCGTCTGCATGGGTAATATCTGCCGCTCTCCAACTATGGAGGCGGTATTAAAGCACAAACTCGCAGCAACAGAGTTAACAACCCGTATCGATTCCGCTGGCACCATTGGCTATCATCAAGGTAACCCTCCAGATCCACGCAGTGTCACGGCAGGCAGCGCAAGAGGGTATGACTTTTCAGGCATATCAGCGCAGCAAGTAAAACCCAGCGATTTTGAAGATTACGACTTACTTTTGTGCGCAGACAACTCAAATTACCGCGATCTACTCTCTATTTGTCCTAACGAATTAGCGCATAAAGTTCAGCTGTTTTTAGCGTTTGGTGACATGACTGAGCATGAAGTGCCTGATCCTTATTATGGTGGTGAACGTGGCTTTGAACATGTGCTTGATTTAATCGAAGCCGCCAGTGAAAACATCATTAACAAAATTCGCTTATCGACAAGGTGAAATTAACTCGCTGGATCGGTACCAAACAAAGCGGTAAAAAGACCTTTTTCAGAGGCACCGCTATTGTTAGATTTAGACTTAGAATTTCCGTTCGAGAAATTAGCTCAGGACTTACAAACCACAGGCATTAGTATTTTGCCAACTTTCGTCAGTCCCGACATTTTATCCAAGTTAGAATTGAGAATAGCAGAGCTCAGCAGTGACGACTTTAAGCAAGCTGGAATTGGTCGTTTAGCCTCTCACGAGCAAAATAACAAAATTCGCAGAGATAAAATTCACTGGTTAGACACCAGCAATGAGTTGGAATCTGTGTGGCTCAACTACATGGGCGAGCTAAAGGCCTATTTAAACAGACGACTGTTTATGGGACTCTTTAGTTATGAAAGCCATTTTGCCATTTATCCTCCTGGGGCGTTTTACAAAAAGCATATGGACGCCTTTAAGGGAAAGACCAACCGAATTTTGACCACGGTATTGTACTTAAATCAGTCTTGGGCGTCAGACAATGGCGGCGAACTTGTCGTTTACAATCCCGATAATCACGACGAGATACTCACAACGGTACTGCCAAGTTACGGCACACTAGTTACCTTCTTAAGTGATGAATTTCCTCATGAAGTACTGGTTGCCAACGAAAAGCGCTATTCAATTGCAGGGTGGTTTAGGGTTAACGCCAGCATTAACCATTCGATTGATCCACCAAAATAATTGATGAGCTCAGTCTTAAGTTTATTATCCTGAGTAAATTCAGGATAATTTGTTCGGTAACCGAATTTCGACGCACAAACCTTTACCTTCGCGATTATAGAGGCTGATCTTACCGTTGTGTGCTTCCACAATTTCTCTGCACAGCGCTAAGCCAAGCCCTGTTCCTGACGCTTTGGTAGAGTAAAATGGAATTAAGGCATTCGCCATCACGGTGTCACTCATGCCTTCGCCTCTATCGAGCACCCAAATATAAACCTCGTCGTTGCGCAGCTCAGATTGAACACAGATTTCCTCTATCTCTGAGCCAGACTCGGTCGCATTCTTTATCAAATTAATAAGTAACTGTTCTAACTGTGTCGTGTCTGCCTGTAACTGCGTTTGATTAAGCTGATACTGGAATGACCAATGGCTTTGCAGCCGCTCACACAAAACCTGCAAATCCACAGATTCAATGTTTGGCAAAGGAAGTTTGGCGAACTTACCATAGCCCTGAACAAACTCGCTAAGGTGCACAATGCGCTCTTCTATCGTCGCAAAGACTCGACTTAGCCTAGGTTCATCCACGCGTTCAGCCAAGATCTGTCCGCTGTGCAGCATAGATGAAATAGGCCCTAATGAGTTGTTTAACTCATGGCTAATGATGCGGATCACTTTCTTCCAAACTTGCACTTCTTGGCGGCTCAACTCTCGAGTGAATTGCTTAAAAATATATAATTTGTGAAAGTGGTTGTTGAGTAATAACTCACCGTTGGCGAGATGCCACATTTGCGACTCACCACTGCTGTTTTGTATTGAAAACAAGCCATCAAGTTGGTTATTTGCAGCTTGATGAAGTTCATCCGGAACTTCGGATAACAACTTACTAAAACGCTCACCTTCAAGGCGATGCTCACAGTTAAAAAACGTTTTTGCACTATTGTTGGCAAATACCACCACATCTTGTGAGTCGACGAGGACGAGTACCTGAGGTGACGACTCAAGCACTTTATCAAGCATCAGCTCACGCTGATAAATCCATTGTTTTTCATCTCTTAACTGCTTTGCTGTTTCATTGAATAACTGACACAGTCTACCGAGTTCATTGTTAGCGTTATAGGTAATGGACGTAGAAAATTCGCCATCCTTAAAGTTCATCAAGCCGACTTCTAGCGCCTCCCACCCCGCTTTGTTTTCACGCATTAATAGTTTATACAGCACAAGCGCAACACTGACGGAGCCTAGTACTATTACAATGAAACCGCTGTGGTCATCGAGTAAGAACCATAAAGGAATAAGGCCAATCATAATACTGATGGCAATGATCAATATATGTTGCTGCGAGGTCGTCATTATTGTCCTTAATATTCAATGCCAAACTTTTGCAAGCGACGATAAAGGGCTTGTCTACTCATGTTGAAATGTCGTGCTACTTTCGCAATCACGCCAAGGTGAGTCTTGAGCGCCTGCTCCAATTCTTCTTTACTGGGTTCTCGTATGGTTTGCGATACGTTAACTTGTGCTGTATTTGCCTGCACACCAAGACCAAAATCCTTCGCACTGAGCTCGCCACCTGGATTCAATACTGCCGCCCGTTTACAGGCATTTTCAAGCTCTCGTACGTTACCAGGCCAAGGGTGTTCACATAATGCTTGCTGGGCATCCGAAGTAAGCCCTCTTGCTGGTAAAAAATGCGCGACCAAAGGTAAAATATCATCCACTCGCTGTGACAACGCGGGTAAGTTTAGCTCGATGACATTTAAGCGATAATATAGATCCTCACGAAATTTCCCCCCTCGAATATCCGCTAGCAGATCCGCGTTCGTTGCTGAGATGACACGAACAGAGACTTTTTTTGTCTCGACTGAACCTAGCCTCTCAAACTCGCCACTTTGCAAAACACGTAGCAATTTTGTTTGCCCTGGAAGAGGTAAATTACCAATCTCATCCAAAAATAACGTGCCTTTATCTGCGGCTTCAAAGCGACCAATACGCTGCTTATTCGCACCGGTATATGCACCACTCTCAGCACCAAATAACTCAGCTTCGATTAAGTCACTTGGGAGCGCGCCTGCATTCACTTTGACAAACGGTTGATTTTTTAGTGGTGAATTCGCTTGAATGATCTCCGCGATTTTTTCTTTACCGCTACCATTTGGACCGGTTATTAACACTGATACATCAGATTTGGCGACTTGCAGCGCCATATCTATGACTCGCTGCATGGCCACCGATTTATACACAAACCCGCATAAATCCGCGCCTTGATTAAACTGCTGGCGTTCTTGTTCAGCCCGTTCAAAGTTTGCAACTTGCTTATGTGCCTCACCAAGCGCTACGAGGTTTGCAATAGTGGTGAGTAACTTTTGATCGTCCCACGGCTTCGCTAGATAGTCTGCCGCTCCGGCTTTTACCAGCTCAACCGCCGTGGTGAGCTCAGTCCAAGCCGTTAATAAGATAATAGGGAGTTTTGCATTTAGTGCTTTCAATTGGTGAAAAAGCGCAGCCCCCTCCTCTCCTGAAGTGGTGTCTGCACTAAAGTTCATATCTTGGATAACTAGTGCTATTTGCTGAAACGACACCACTTTAATTGCTTCTAACGGTGAGCACGCGGTAACCACTTGATAATCATGCAGCTCTAGTAACAATGACAGTGCATCAAGTACTGCGGGGTTATCATCCACAATTAAGATTTTATCCATATGATTTTATTCTTGTTATTACATGTTGCCACTTACCTATATTAGCACAACTAATACAAGGCAAGTTAGAGTAATGCTAATCAGGCTACTCACACAACCTGATTAGCATAAGGGTTATACACTTCTTGTCGCGATACTCGGTGAAATGTTCGCCGCCTTCTTAGCAGGAAAAATAACTGACGCGATACAAAGCACGATAAGCCCAAGCGCCGTTATAAAAATATAGCTTACTTCTAGCGGTGGCACTGAATACAAAGACATTAGCTTTTGTCCTAGAAAAACCGTAGCCACTGTGCCAAGTACTAAGCCAATTGCACAAACAATGAGGTTTTCTACCACAAAGTAACGAACAATTGCAGACTTGCGCGCCCCCAAAGCTCTGCGAGTACCTATCTGTTTAGTACGTTTGCTGATATTAAACTGAGTAAGACCAAATATTCCCAGCGCCGTCACGACGACTAATGCGGTGATGAGCACTAGCAACATTCTTAGCATCAATAAGTCTTTAGAATTGTACTTTCCTTTCACCTCATCAAGCCCTTTAATGCCTGTGATCACACGACTAGGATTTTCTTGAAGCAGCGCCGACTCTATTTTTTTCATTACTTCGCCACGCAAACTCGGATCGGTGCGAACTAAGAAATCTTGAAATCCATTCGCATTCACCATAGGAAAAATAATTAAGCGATCAGCATTTCTAAAACGCGGCCAAGCATTAGTCATACGCTCAACAATCCCCACGACTTTTAACGGGCCACCACCATAATAAATCGTTTCGCCCAATCCTTTACCCTCACCAAATATCTCGTCCGTAAAAGCCTTACTGGCAATAACAACATCTGGTTGCTTAGCGTATTCACTTGAGATCAAGACATCTCCAGATGTGAAATCACGGCCTTCTATCAATTTTACGCCCAAGGTACGGATCACTTGTTCATTGGCGTATAAATGCCCCGAGTTTGTATGTTTACCATCGTCTTCTGGGGTTAAGCTGAATCCCGAATTGCTGCCTCCTCCTGAAAGCGGAACCGAGCTCACTCCCACGGCTTCTATAACTCCAGGGATACTTTTTAGTATTCTCTCATCAACGATAAGCTGCTGATTTGCATCTATCTTGTCGTCAAACGACATGACACTGAAGGTGATTATCGACTCTTCAGGGTAGCCAGTTGGCTTATTGAGATAGCTGACGCGCTCACTAATAATGGACAGCGAATTGCTGACAATTGCCAACGTCAAGGCAAGTTGTAGGATAGCAAGTACAGCACCGACTTTAGAGCGCAATAACGCATTGATAATGGGTTTTAATTCCAACATGGGACTCTCCTTATTGCCTTATTGCACTTTTAAATAAGTAGCAGGTGATGTTTTACACACTATCCAAGCTGGGTAAAGCCCTGCAAGAATACAAGTCACAATAGCGATGCTCGGCGCTGCTAACAGCATAGAGACATCCATCGTTGCAAGACTTTCGTAGACATGGCTAGTTTTACGGATCCCCCATAAGCCAAGCTGAGCAAAAACTATCCCTATCACTCCCCCCATAAAACCAAGCAACGCCACTTCAACCAAGTGTTGGTAAAACACTTGCGTTTTACTTGCGCCAAGTGCTCTTCTTACACCAACATCAGGGGCACGTTTAAGAAATTTCGCAAGTAACAACCCAAGAATATTGGCTAAGCAAACGGCAAGGAACATAAAACTTAAACCAATCATGACTTTGTTATCTTCACTGACTACATTATTGTACTCAAGCCACTCAGTGACATTTCGAAGTGAAAATTCTCGTGTTTTACGGTTAAATCTTCCCAAATCTTGTTGGGTTTGGATGTAGTTATCTAGTTGTGTTGCTAACGCTTGTTGTTCTTTTTCATTCTCTAATTCAACCCAAAACTGAGTCCAAAGCATTTCTGAATTCATTTTGTCCGTGAAGTTGTTAATCTCTTCGCGCTTCCAACCATTTGTATTTCCCCAAGTATCAATCTCATAAGCTGCCGCATGACTGAAGGGAATGAAGATACGCTCTGCATCAGCAAACGCGCCATTGTTTAAGTCATACATTTTGACGTTTGGCTGCCACTCCTTAGTTACCCCTACTACTTGATATCTTCGCTGCGCTAAATAAATACTTTCTCCCACCACATCACTGCGGCCAAATAACTTTTGTGCGATAGTTTCGTCAATAACAGTAACTGGTGCAGCATTGTCTGCTTGGCTTTGACTCCACACTCCACCATACAAAAAATTCAACTCAAACATGGCGAAAAACTCTCGGGTTATTAGCCGTGTCGTTTGCAACATGGGGCTCACTTCAGGATTGTTTACATGAACTGCAAAACCAGATTTAAACATCGCGACTTTTTTGTCGATGTTTAGCGTTTGATAAAGGTTTTTCGCATCTAAAAATGTCAGCTGAAAGGGAATATCATCAGCTGAATGATAGGTTTGTCCCTCATCCATCACTTGTAGCTGTACAGCATAGAGTTTACTACTTTTGCTTGGAATTGGATCGGCGGACATCATGTGATACACAGACAAACTCACCATAGTGACGCCAATGCCAATGGCAATGGCCAGCGCCATTAGGCTAGTCGCAAGCGGCGTGGCTTTTAGGCTACGCCAGGCTAAATCAAGGTAATGGGCAAACATAACTTACGCTCCCACCTGAGATTTCAACGCTTGTGAAGCCGCACCTTTACCTTGGTACAAAGTAAAATCCGCAACCTGTCCATCTACAATCTGGATGTTTCTTGGTGTACGCCTTGCAAGCTCCGGGTCGTGGGTAACCATTACTATCGTTGCGCCGTCACGGTTAATTTGTTCTAGTAATTCCATCACCTGACGCGCCATTAAACTATCTAAATTCCCCGTTGGTTCATCAGCGAGCAAAAAGCGTGGCTCACCAGCAAGCGCTCTTGCAATAGCCACACGCTGCTGCTGTCCGCCGGACAACTGTTGTGGCAAATGTTTTGCTCGGCCAGCAAGGCCAACTTGCTCGAGGCAGCTTTCAATTCTGCGCTTGCGCTCAGCCGCCTTGATACCACGATAGCGTAATGGCACTTCAACATTTTCGTACAAGTTTAAATCTGGGATAAGGTTAAAGCCTTGAAAAATAAAACCGATTTTTTGGTTTCGCAGATCAGCTCTTTGATTGTCATTGAGCTTACCAACATCAATTCCATCTAACATATATTGACCACTAGAGTACCCTTCTAGCATCCCAGCAATATTTAAGAAGGTCGTTTTACCTGAGCCTGAAGGGCCCGTTACCGCGATAAACTCTCCTTCATTTACTTGCAGGTTAAAATCTCTGAGTGCGTGTGTTTGCACCATATCAGTTTGGTATACTTTGCCGATATTATTCATAACTAACATTATTATTTTCCTTCTTATCTTAATAAGATGCTGGGCGCACGTTCGAATGCGTCGTAACTACTGATGATGATTTGATCGCCTTGCTGTAAGCCATTAAGCACTTCAACTTCACTGATGCTTGAGGTACCGGTGGTGATCTCAATTCGCTCAGCGATATCACCACTTAGTTTGTAAGCAATGTGTCCACCTTCACTCATAAAAGCACCACGTTTGACCATTAAGGTGTTTTCTTTGTGCTCTAGTAAAATCCGAGCAGACAAACGTTGGTTTTGTCTAATGCCATCAATGTTCTCGTCCGAAAAGCGTACTCGAGTGGTGACTTCACGGTTATTTACTTCTGGAGAAATCGCAGATAACACGCCAGAAATATTTTGGTTGCCAATCCTAAGCTCGACAGCCATCCCGAGCCCAAGCTCTGCCGCATAACTTTCAGGAACCTGCAGCTCGGCTTCATAAGCACTTAAGTCAACAAGTTTCATCAACCCCTGATTGGCATTAACAAGCGCATTTTGATCAACTAATAAATTACCGACTATGCCTGAAACCGGCGCAATCACATCTAAACTTGCAACTTGACGTTTTAATTCTTCAACAATTAAGCGTTGCCTCTCAAGCTGATTCTCAACAGATTTAAGTTCAAAGGCCAAGGTATCTTTGCCTAGCGCAACTTCTTGCTCTGCATGATTGAAGTTTAATTTTGCCCGCGCGAGGTCGTCTTGCGCTTCTTCTAAATCAATTTGGCTGATGAGGTTTTTTTGGATAGATAACTGAGCTCGTCGGTCTTCTCTATCTGCCGCTAATAGTTCGACACGAGCGAGATCTAAGGAGCGATTTAACGCCAAGTTTTGACGTCTAACATCTAACTTTTTCCCTTCAAGCTCACCACTCAGTCTTTGCAGCTCCGCTTCTTCTTGTTGGAGCCGGTTGGTTAAAGTTGGACTTTTGACTGTTGCTAGCACTTCACCTTGAGTCACGCTATCACCCGCTTTAACCTGTAAAGAGACATAACCCTGCTCCGGACTGTAAATTTGTGGTGCATTTGCAGCAACGACAAAACCTGTGGCGGCAATATCGCGGGTAAACTCACCGAAAGTCACGGCTGCAATTTGTACTCTATCTTTAGCCACAGAGCTACTAGCCTTGGGTCCACCAAACACGACTTGTGCGCTAAGCGCTGCAATAATGACAACACCCGCAATTACAAGACCAAGCTTCTTTTTAGATTTACCAGTTTGGAGCACTTCGTCTTGTCCGCTTGTGTCTTTAATCATAATGATTCTCCTCGAATTAACGAGTCAAATACCGCCACAACCGTTGCTACAGCCAACATCATCAAGGGTGAAATTAAAAAAGCAGTACTTAACCACATAACGTATCTTCTTTATTAGTTTGTATGCAGTAAAAGAGGCGAACTTTGTGCCAAAACTTAAGATATTGATATTATTAATTTATTTTATTTTAGAAGAGGACAAAAAGTGTCCGCGGACGGAAAAAGTGTCCGCAGCGGACACAATAAGAAATCTGAAACAGTTACGAAGGAATATTCCCTTATTTATGGACACTAGTTTCGCAACTGTTTAAATTAACAGAAAATTATAATTAAAAGGTAAGTTAATGAACGTTAAGCCACTTGCTCTTGCTATCACGGCAAGTTTGTTCACTCTTTCAGGATGTTCTACTTCTAATCTCCAAAAACAAGATATTACAGTTCAGCCAGCAACCGATGTCCCTGATCATGCCAACTCGTCTTTTCACGTGGATTTTGAGAAGTTCACTTTAGATAACGGCTTAGATGTTGTTTTTCATATTGATAAATCCGATCCCGTTGTTGCCGTCACCCTTGCTGCACACGTTGGCTCTGCACGTGAAAAGGTAGGAAAAACCGGATTTGCTCACTTATTCGAGCATTTATTATTTTTAGAGTCTGAAAATTTAGGTAAAGGTGGACTAGATAAGCTAAGTGCTCGAGTGGGAGGCTCTGGTGCAAACGGTTCGACTAACCGAGATATCACGAATTACATGCAAACGGTACCCAATGATGCACTGGAAAAGATGATTTGGGCTGAGGCCGATAAACTGGGTTATTTCATCAACACCGTAACAACCCCCGTTCTTCAACAAGAAAAAGAAGTCGTAAAGAACGAAAAGCGTCAGCGCGTCACTAACCAACCATACGGTCATGTATTTGATGTAATTACAAAAAACTTGTATCCAGTCGTTCACCCCTACAACTGGCTGCCATTAGGCTCCCTAGAAGACCTAGCTAGCGCTACTGTCGAAGACGTCAAAGACTTCTATAAACGGTGGTATGGACCGAATAATGTTACGTTAGTTATTTCTGGAGATTTTGATAGTGCTCAGGCAAAAGCTTGGGTCGAAAAATATTTTAACGATATTCCAAGAGGACCGGAAGTTTCACCCCCACCGAAGCAACCTATCGTGTTGACGAGCAGCAAAAAACGCTACCATGAAGATAGTTTTGCGCAAGTTCCTCAATTAACACAAGCATGGCCTTCTATGCCGCGTTTTCATCCAGATAGCTATGCGATGGATGTGCTAATTAAGCTCTTAACTGATGGCAACCAAGCGCCTGTAACCAATGAGCTCGTTGAGAAGCAGAAATTAAGCTCTGGTTTAATGCTACTTGATATCCGCTCTGAATTAGCTGGCGAGTTACTCATGATGATAACCGCCTATGACGGTGTCGATTTAGATCAAGTTGAGCAAGCGATTGAAATTGGGCTAAAGCGCTTCGAAACAGAAGCATTTTCACAAGACGATCTTCATCGTGTAAAAGTGGGTATAGAAACTGAGTATTATCGGAACCTATCAAGTGTTGTAAATAAGGGCGTCGCGCTTGCCGATTACAATCTGCTGCTAAATGATCCTGAATACATTAATAAAGAAATTGACTTGATGCGTGCAGTCAACACAGCCGATATTTGGCGTGTTTATAATACATATCTAAAGAATAAGCCTTTTGTTTCAACTAGCTTTGTACCCAAAGGCAGTAAGCAACTCGCTGTTGACACCGCCCAAAAGGCAGTGATTAAAGAAGAGCAGATCAACCTTGAAGATATCAGCGAACTCGATACAGCCAAGCCACTCCAGATTAGCAAAACACCATCTAGCTTTGATCGTTCCATAGAACCCGAGTTTGGAAAAACTCCGGTAGTTCCAACACCAGATGTAAAAACAGCTCAGTTAAAAAATGGACTAGAAGTCTTTTCGCTATACAGTGACGAAGTGCCATTGGTTGAAATAAAACTTACTATCGATGGTGCATTGTTACTAGAGTCGCCAGATAAAAATGGCACGGCTAACTTAGTTGCAAATATGTTGACCCGAGGGACAGCGACCAAATCAGCTGAAGAGTTAAACAATGAGATTAGACAACTAGGCTCAACTATCACAGTAACAGCAGAGCGCGAGCAAATAGTGTTAACAGCAAGTACTCTGGCACGTAATTATGAAGCCACAATGGCATTAATTGGTGAAATACTGACACAACCGAGATGGGATTTAGCTGAATTTGAACTTGCTAAACAAACGGTTACCGGACAACTACAACAATCATCAGCAGATCCCGAAGCCATCGCCCAAAAAGAGCTATACAAGCTTACATATCCACAACATCACCCGTTGGCAAATAATACACTGGGCACAAAAGAAAGCATTTCGAAGATAACTATTGATGACCTAAAAACCTACCATCAAAAAAATATCGCCCCACAATTGGCAAAATTATATGTAGCAGGTGCAGTCAAACATGCAGATATTCAAAAGTCTCTTGAACAGCTAATTGACAACTGGCCCGCATCAAAAGTAACACTTCCTCTTTTACCCGAGCCAAATGCACTTAATTCTGCAGCAATATATTTTTATGATATTCCGCAGGCAAAGCAATCGACACTACTAATTGCTCATCCGTCACTTAAAGCAAATCACACTGACTACTTTAACGCAACAGCGATGAATTACATCCTTGGCGGTGGTGGGTTTTCTTCTCGCCTTGTTCAGATTGTAAGAGCAGACAAAGGTTATACCTATCATATACGCTCAAAATTTGACGCTACACTAGTCACCTCAATGTTTGAAATAAAATCTAACGTGCGAAGCAATGTCACCTTGGAGTCTCTGGAGTTAGTAAAACAAATCGTCGAAGAATACGGAAACACATATACTGCAGCCGATTTAGCAACGACAAAAAATTACTATTTAAAAAGTAATGCCAGACGCTTTGAAACCTTAACGGCAAAAGTTAATGTACTTGAGCAAATTGGGTCTCTGAATTTGGCAAACAACTTTATGCAGCAACGCAACGAACAAATCGAAAGACTGGGAGTCGATGACATGAAGGGACTTGCCAAGCAGTATATTCATCCGAATAAACTCATATACATCGTGGTTGGAGATGCAAAAACGCAAGCTAATCGCCTAACGGCGCTAGGACTTGGCGAAGTGATAAGACTCAATTAACCTTGGTAAAATAACAAAGTAAAAAAGTATGATAGGTGTGAGCGCAGAGAAAGCCCTGGTAGCACTTATCATGCTAACTTTAGCATCGAAGGTAAAATAGAGAGTACACTAGCAGTCAGATTAAGGGTAAAGTGATGGTTGCTTTGGTGCCTTTACCAATCACTGACGTTAAAGATAGTTCACCACCGTGAGATTTGATGATATTCGATGCAATCGTTAACCCAAGTCCCACATGCTTTTCTGAGGCTTTAGTGGTATAAAACGGATCAAATACTCGATGTACCAGCTTATCCGCAATCCCCTCACCACAATCGAAGATATCGATAGAGAGTGTTTGATCCTCAACTTTCGTGTTGATTTTAATGGCCTTTCGCATTCTACCCGTACTTTCTAAAGCGTTCTTTATGAGGCAGTAAATACTGTGTTCTAGGAGTGCTGGGGCACAGTGCAACTCAAACCGCTCTCCTTTTTCAAATTCAATCAAGCTCAAGTTTGTACCATCCAACTCCAAATTAATCATCACAGAATCCATAATTTGAGAATAGAATTCTACTTGCTGAAACTGAGTTTGATTACTCTCAAAAAACACACTCAGTTCTTTAACAATCAGTTGAATTCTGTCGAGTCCCGAGTGCATTTCAGCCATCACATCATCACTTTCACTCAAAGCCCAGTTTAGTTGATACTCTTTCTCCAATTCACTCAGTGATTTTGCACATTCAGGAGAGAGTTGCGAATTATTTGCCAAAAATTGCCAAGCTCGATACAACTTAACCAACGAACTTTGTACAAACTCTAAGTTACTTTTTAAGTACGCAAGCGGATTATTTATTTCATGGGCTACACCCGCAGCAAACTGTCCTACTGAAGCGAGCTTTTCTGATTGGATCAACGCTTGCTGCTGCTCAGCAATACGGTTATATGCCTCTCTTAAGGCATCATTTGACGACTCAAGTTCATGGGTGCGCTGCTTGACCTTTTCTTCCAATCCTTCGTTAAGTTTGGTTAGTTCATCGGTCAACAACTCAAGTCGATTTAAATCTCGATAAGAGCGCAGCGAGCTGGTTAACATAGTGAATAGACGAGATTTTGTGAGGTCAGTTTTATTTTTATAGTCATTGATATCATAACGCAGCATGACTTCATGTTCCGGTACACTGCCAGGCTGACCGGTGCGCAGTACTATTCTCACGTTATGATAGCCAAGCTCTTCACGTATGTATTGCGCACATTCTAAACCCGCTTCTTCACTTTCCATAATGACGTCGAGTAAAATCAATGCAACATCATCTCGATTGCTTAAAATATCAATCGCTTCTTTTTTGCTATAGGCATGAAGTAACTCGAGCGGTTTTAATTCAAACCGATAAGCCGTTAACACAAGTTTAGTCACATCATGCACTTCAGGTTCATCATCGACAATCAACACGACCCAAGGAGATGCACACTCGTCTAGGCTTTGTTCATCAGGTTCTGAAACGTTTAAGAAAGATAATGGCTGCTGCTGACTCATTAAAATGACACCCTTACTCCTATTTCTTAAGGATGGTACAAATCCGCAGGTTTACCAAATTATTCGAACCAGAAAATGGTATATATTTAGCACTATGGTAGGAAGAAATACTGAGTGACTATAGAACGGGATCTGTACTGTAAAGAAGCCACTCTTCACAGTACATCAGGTTTGAATATACTTATGCGCTTAGGGCATCCTTATAGTGTTTTCTACAAAGAGAAACATACCTATCGTTACCACCAATCACAACTTGATCGCCATCCGCAATAGCTTTGCCGTGCTCATCGGTGCGAAGCACTCGGTTTGCTTTGCGACCGCAGTGACAGATGGTTTTTAGCTCAATCAATTTATCTGCCCATGCCAGCAAATATTGCGAGCCTTCAAACAGCTCACCACGAAAGTCCGTTCTAAGACCATAGCATAATACCGGGATCCGCAGTTCATCGACGATATCCGTCAGCTCTGCGACTTGAGCTTTTGTTAGAAACTGGCACTCATCTACCAATACACAGTCTATTTTATTCTCGGTATGAGCAGACATCAGTAGTGCTTTCACATCTGTTTGGCTTTCAAAAACTTGCGCCTCAGCCTCTAAACCGATACGCGACGCTACTTTGCCCACACCAGCACGGTTATCAATTGCAGCTGTGATAATAAACGGGCGCATGCCTCGCTCTCGGTAGTTAAATGCCGACTGCAATAAAGTCGTAGATTTACCGGCATTCATTGCCGAATAGTAAAAATAAAGCTGAGCCATAATAGATATTTCGAAATAAAAATTCGCGCTAGTTTACTGACTAACGATTAAAAGATCTATTGCTTATCCATTTGGGTGGTTTGTGAACGTAAATACTCACTATATAAGGTGTCGAGGTTAATAAGCTGACTTGCACGCCACACTTTCCAGCTTAACTCAGGGTGCTGCTGATAAAACTGCTCAGAAAATGCCATAAAACCAAACGACGTTTCTAACGGTGGAAAAACCGCTTCTAAGTGGTTAAAGGGGGGTGATAATGTGATTGGCATATTACCGATTTGGCAAAGACCTATGGTCGCATCAAGTAATTCATTTTCAACCAAGGCAATAGCATGCTCCAACGAGTCGGTTTCAAATATGGAAAAATGCTTTGGCATACTTTCTCGAATAGCATAGCCACGAGGGACTGCGAGTTCTATTTCTTTGCCCAGATTTAATGGTGCTTTATTGGTTTTGCTTTTGAGTAAACAAGTGCTGATCCGATTAATTGCATATTGCTGTGCAACAGTGCCATCGGGGTTCTTTGGATATGCCATTAGCCCTTCTCTAGACGCTCGATGGCTTGCCACCACGGCATCAACTTTACCATTTTCCAGCTCATGCAAACAACGGCTCCATGGCTTTCGAGTGTAGGTGAAGCTCACCTCTTTTACGTGCTCGTCAAGCTGTTGTACTATCTGGATCGTGACGCCTGGATTTGCCGATGGCACAGTTTGTCCTGCACCATGGATAAAGGGTGGAGCATGTTTATCTTCATAACAAAAGCGAACCTCTGTTGCCATACAGGCCCACGAAGTAAAAACGCAAAAAACAATAAATAGCAGTCTCAACATTCACTCCAAACATATAGTCAATCGAAATAACAACGATTAACCACTAGTATACTCTATTTTTTGAAGCTCACTCCCTCATGTTGTAACAACCACTCTTTCGCTTCAAGTCCGCCAGCATATCCTGTTAGTTTGCCATTTGCACCAATAATGCGATGACAAGGCACGATGATACTAATTGGATTTTTGCCGTTAGCAGCGCCAACAGCACGGACAGCATTTTTGTTTCCTAAGCGCTCAGCTATCCAACCATAACTATGCGTTTCACCAAATGGTACTTGTGCCAACACCTGCCAGACTTGCTTTTGAAAGTGCGTACCATCCACATCAAGTACCACATCAAAGCGTTGGCGTTTGCCAGCAAAGTATTCTGTTAACTGTTTTTTTGCCATTTCTGTATGCCGATTTTCCCCTTGCTCATAGCGCGTTTTTGGAAAAAAACCGACATATCGTAAACCAATACTAGATGCTTGTATTATCCACTCTCCAGTGGGCGAGGTTAATGTAGTTTCAATCATAATTGTTGCCATAGTTGAAAAGTTAAATAAGAACGAAAAGGAGCACACTTTTCGATATCTATTGTTTTTAAGGATTTTTCCATTGCCTTTTTAACCCCCAAATCACCACCCAAGTAAATGTCTGGGTGACTCAATCCGCGCATTTTTGCATAATCGACAGTCCAAGGGCCTATACCTTTAATCTTTAACCAGTCATCAAGTTCAACATGCTCCGAACCAACGTATTGCTCAGCAAAAGCTTTAATAGCCGCCTTTCGTCGCTCAGGCATTTTGAAAAAGGCAAGATCACTATCAAATACGGCCTTAGGCTTAGGGAAATAACGCATGCCATCTTCAGCCACCTCACCGAGCGTTTCGACCAATAAAGCGAGTAAGCTTCTCGCCGCTTGAACACTGATTTGTTGACCCAAAATAGCTCTCATGCCCGCTTCAAACTCACTCCAAATCCCGGGTAATCTGAGTCCCTCTTGTAGCGGCAAATCAGGTGCGGCTTCATGAAGGTGAGACTCAATAAAACAGGTGTCCGCATCTAAATCTAACACACGCCTGATCTGCGCAATCATCGGAACTAACAAGGATAAATCACAGAGCGCGATAGCCACTTTAAAACGATGTTTTTCAGGTTCGATAGTCGCGGTGAAACGCCCTATTTCACCTTGTATCATCACGGTTCGCCCATAACTGTTTTCTGTTAACCACTCGATACCTGGCACAATTCTCATTGCTAAAAACTGCCGCATTTTATCCCAGTTGTATGGTGGTCGATAGGACAAGTAAATTGCAATGGTAGAGCCACTACCGGCGTCTTTTCTGAGTTGACTTGGTGATAACTGATACAGCTTTTGGAATGCATCATTAAAGCGTCGCAATGAGTTAAAGCCGGCGGCAAACGCGACTTGCGTAACAGGAAGGTCACTTTGCTGTAAAAGCTGCTTAGCTAAGTCACATTGCTTATAAAGTGCATATTGCTTGGGGCTGGTACCAAAATATTGATTAAATACTTTATTTAAGTAACGGACCGAAATGCCTAACCTATCGGCTAAGTCTTCTGTCGAATGACGTATTAAGGCTCCCTCGTCGATTAACTTTTTGGCTCTGACTGCGGTTGTTTCCGTGCCAAGCCATGCATAACTACCCGGTGCACTATCGGGACGGCAGCGAATACAAGGCCTAAAGCCTGCTTGCGCAGCATTGTGGGCAAATTGAAAATACTCTACATTCTTTTCTTTTGCAGCAGGTGCTGGGCATATTGGCCGACAATAGATGCCGGTGCTCTTGACCGCAACAAAAAACAACCCATCAAATCTAGCATCGCGACTATTTCTAGCTTGAGAACAAACTTCTGGTGTATACATGACTTTCGCTCGTACTTCGTTTTCACTCAGTCTAATAGCTATCACTATAGCAAACTAGCCATTTTTGGTACTCAACCATGTTTGGAATATTCATGAAAAAAGCCCACTAGGGGCTTAACTAACTGAGGAAATAAGAAAAGTACTAACCTACTGCTTGGTTATATCTGCGCTCGACTTCAGACCAATTAATGACGTTGTAAAAAGCCGCGATGTATTCTGGTCGACGATTCTGATATTTGAGGTAATAAGCATGTTCCCACACATCTAAACCCAATATTGGGGTGTGCTGCTCCATGTAGGGGCTGTCTTGGTTAAGACTACTCGTCACCGCTAACTTGCCATTTTCATCTACAACTAACCATGCCCAGCCACTACCAAATCGACTGACAGCAGCGTTTGTAAATTCAGTTTTAAAGCTATCAAAACCACTGAGCTCACTTTCTATCGCTTGTTTTAACGGCCCGTCACATAGAGGCGCATAATTTGGAGTCATAATTTGCCAGAACAAACTATGGTTATTGTGCCCGCCGACATGTTCTTGCACTGCTTTTTGTAAGTTTTCAGGTAACGTTTTAATATTTCTCAGTAACGTTTCGGTGTCTTTACCTGCGAACTCTGTCCCCTCTAACGCGGCGTTTGCTTTGTTTATATATGTCTGATGATGCAAAGTATGATGGATCTCCATCGTTTTCGCGTCGATATGTGGTTCCAGTGCATCATATGCGTACGGTAACTCAGGTAAGGTATAAGCCATTCGACCTCCAAATGTTAATGTAAAACGCGAGCATGCAGGTGCGTTACCAGCATCGCTTCGTTAATTTGATGAATCAGCTCAGGTAAGTGAGGGTAGCGTTTTGCAAAGTGGATCAACTCTTGTCGAGTTTTATGCAAATGATGCAAGACAATAGGTGCAAGTTCGTTGGCATATTCTAGGTAAGTTGCATGTATTTTCAGATGGATTGAGATAAGTTGCTGGCACGCTCTATTTGGCTGTTCTAGCGCAATAAAAGTGTCAGCTAGATTATGCGCGGATACCACGACGGCAGGTAGACTATGCGCTATGGCACTCATCACGACATTGTCTTTTTGGCATAATAAAAATTCATCTAAAATACCTGTTGCGAGTGTCAATGCAACCTGATATTCGTCACGGGCACGCAGAAATATTTGCGCTTGATATGCTTGATTACCAGAGAGTATTTTAGCTTGCCAAGGTGACAGCACTGAAGATAACGCGCAAGCTCCGCTGGCTAAGCGATTTGCACTAAGGTCCATGCGATTTTTCATATTCTACCCTATTACCGAACTAGCTTACTTGTGCAAGCAAACCTGTATGAGCTATTGGGGCACTATACGATCACATAAACATTAATGCAAACCATTTTCATTTGTATTTATTCAATTTCTACACACTGGTGTGTTACCAAAGAGTCCTCGGTTAATTCAAGTGTGGTGTGCGACAATCCAAACCGCGACTGTAACCCCTCTTTTAACCGCGCTAGCGTGCTTTGGTCGCTCAAGGACGTAATGACAACTTGCGCCTCTAAAATATATTCATGCTCATTGAGCTGCCAAACATGGATATGGCTTACTGTTTTAACATTCTCTTGTGTCTCAAGGTATTTCTTAACCTCCTGAATATTCATATTATCTGGCGTCGCCTGCATGAGAATTCTAATACTACTTTTACTCAGTTCTACGCCATGATAAATCACGTACGCGGAGATCAACACAGTGGCGATAAGATCCACCACATACCATTGATATAAGATGATTAATGTTCCAGCCACGATCACCGCAACGGAAGCCGCAGCATCAGAAACATTATGAATAAATGCCGCACGAATATTTAGGCTGGTTTTTGCACCTGCAGAATAAGTAATAAGCGCTGTGATAACATCGATAACTAACGCCAAGGCCGCGAGCCACACCACTATCCAGCCGTCAATTGGCTCTGGATTTAAAAATCGAGAAATCGCCTCGAATAACAGATAAACCCCAACAACGATGAGTGTCGCGCTATTAATTAACGCCCCAATTATTTCAGCACGTTGATAGCCATAAGTGAGTTCAAGTGAGGCCGGCTTTCTTGCAACTTTTTGCGCGACTAACGCGATAATAAGCGCACCAGCGTCACTTAAATTATGTAGCGCATCAGCAACCAAAGAGAGACTGCCAGAGAGAATGCCACCAACGACCTGCGCGACACTCAGTAGAATATTAACAAATACGGCCCAACCGAGCTTGTTTCCATGATGGTGATGATGTGCGTGAGACATACTCAATCCTATTTATTGATCCGAAGAAGGGGCCACTTTCAATGGCCCCCACGGGCATTACGAATTTTTAATTTGCTTTGAGAATAGTGGATAAAGTGCTGGCAATACAAACAAGGTCAGCAAGGTTGACGTTAATAATCCACCAACAATTACACTGGCAAGCGGCCTTTGAATTTCAGTGCCCACTCCTGTCGATAACAGCATGGGAATAAGTCCAAGTGCTGAGGTTATCGCAGTCATAAGCACGGGTCTAAGCCTTGAAATTGCTCCCTCAAAGACACCTGAATGAAGCGATTCTCCCGCAGCCAATCGCTGGTTTATGCTCTCAACCATGACCACACCATTGAGTACCGCGACACCGAATAAGGTGATAAACCCAACCGAGCTTGGGACCGATAGATATTGTCCTGAGATATATAAAGAAAATACCCCGCCAATAACTGCCAGCGGCACATTCACTAAAATAAGCGCAGCCTGAGCCATTGAACCAAATGCAAAGTAAAGTAGGAGTGCTATTAGCGCCAAAGATAGCGGCACCACGATTGCCAAGCGTTTTTGTGCTCGTTGCTGGTTTTCAAATTGACCACCGATTTCAACACCATAACCTGTTGGTAAGTCAACTTTACTATCAATAGCCGCGCGAATATCACTTACTACACTGCCCATATCCCGACCTTGCACATTAGCTTGGATCACCACTCGACGTTGAACGTCATCTCGCCTTACTTGCGGTGGACCAGATTGATATTCAACATTCGCAACATCAGCCAACCGGATCCACGCACCTGAACTTGATTGTAAACGTATTTCTTCAATGGTCTGTTTGCTTTGACGGTACTTAGGTGCCAAGCGGACGTAAATATCATAGCGCTCATTACCGTTGATAACCTGCCCCGCTTTACTGCCGCCAATGCCATCTTGCACTAAAGCCATAACATCGCCAACAGCTAAACCGTAGCGCGATAAGGCTTGACGTTTTGGGGTGATGATCAGCTGTGACTCACCAGCTATTTGCTCAAGTTGTACGCCCTCTGTTCCTTCAACTTGCGCCACGGCAGCCTCAATTTCCTTGCCTTTTTTTGCAAGCACAGCTAGGTCTGGGCCAAACAACTTAATCGCCAACTGCGCTTTAACACCTGAGAGTAATTCATCGACACGCGTCGCAATAGGCTGTGAAAAATTAAACAGTAAGCCGGGGTAAGCCGATAGCTTTTGTTCCATCAAAGCTTGTAATTCGTAGCGATTATTTGCGCTTTGCCACTGTGCTACTGGCGCAAGGCCAATATAGATTTCAATGTTATTTACCGGTTCAGGATCGCCTCCTATCTCCGCTCGACCAATTCTGCTCAGCGCGTAGTTTACTTCAGGAAAAGTGAGCAACATTTTTTCCAGCTCAGGCGCAACATTCAGCGCGGTTTCAAGACTGGCGGAAGGTGCCAGCGTTACCCTTAAGTTGATGGTGCCTTCTTCAAGTTCTGGGACAAACTCGGTACCAATTTTAGTGAACGTAAAACCGGCTGCCGCAATCAGTAAAATGACCATTGCCATCAACAGCTTTTGCCTATGCAATACTCGACTTAACGTCCAACGGTAGCCTTTTTCCAGTGCGACGAGAATGATGCTCTCTCGCGCTTTAACGCCATGTTTAAATAAGTAGGTCGCAAGTGCTGGGACGATGATAAGGGCAACAAATATCGCTGCAACAACAGCCAAAATAATACTAATTGCCATAGGTTGAAATAGTTTGGCTTCAACCCCTTCAAAACTAAATAACGGGGTGAACACCACTAAGATAATACTGGCAGCAAAAAAGATTGGCCTCGCCACTTCCTTTCCTGCGAGCTCAACAATGAGTCCTACAGAAAAGTCATCACGTTCCTTTTGCCTTGTTAGGTGTTTAAAGATGTTTTCTACCATCACCACTGAGCCGTCAACTAACATCCCTATCGCGACTGCGATACCGCCTAGCGACATTAAGTTGGCTGAGACGCCAAGCCACGCCATAACCACAAGTGCAATGGCAATTGAAATAGGAATTGAGATGAGCACCAGAAAAGTTGCTCTCAGGTTCATTAAAAATAGCGCGAGCACCACAACGATAAAAATAAATGCCAGTGCCAAGGCTTCAACGACGGTTTGAACTGCTTTACTGATCAGATCCGACTGATCGTAAAAAGGCTCAAACCTTACCCCTTCAGGTAGTGCTTTATTAATAAGTTCCACGCGGTTGTTAATGCTATCAATGGTTGCTTTGGTGTTTGCTCCCATTCGCTTGAGCACAATACCTGTTACAACTTCACCGAGCTGTTCCACTTCACCAGAGGCGCTTTTTCTAGACATCGTCACCGCGCCTTGGCGGATTTCTCCACCAATCGATACAGTAGCAACCTGAGCCACAGTCACGACCGTGCCATCAATGGTTTTGACGGGCACGTTGGCAATCTCCTCGCTCCCCTTCTCCCCACTTTGAAACCAGCCTGTTCCGCGGATCACCAACTGCTCTTGACCGCGCTCTAAATACCAGCCGCCAACATTTTGGTTATTACGCTCGATGGCACTCACCACATCTTGCTGAGTGAGTGCATAAGCCAAGAGTTTATTGGGGTCGATATTGACTTGATATTGGCGCACATCGCCGCCAAAGGCCAATACATCAGTCACCCCATCAATTGGCATAATTAACAACTTGACCACCCAGTCATTGAGACTACGCAAGGCCATTGCATCATATTCAGAGTTCGGATCGCTCATCAACATATATTGAAATACTTGACCAAGCCCTGATGTATTTGGCCCCATTTCTGGCGTACCCACACCGCTTGGGATCAACTCCTTCGCAGCTTGGAGGCGCTCAAATACCAACTGTCTTGCAAAATAGATATCGGTGCCTTCCTTAAATACCACCGTAACGCCAGATAGACCTGTTTTAGAAATTGAACGCACTTGCTGCACATCAGGCAAGGCATACATCACAGCCTCAATTGGATAAGTGATTAACTGCTCAACCTCTTCCGCTGCCAGTCCCGGCGCTTCAGTATTCACCGCAACCTGCACATTCGTTACATCGGGAAACGCATCTAAGTTGAGTTTTGGAATAGTCACGCTAGCAGTTGCCGTGATAACGAGTAAAAAAAGAATAATTAGAAGCCGATTGTTTACAGACCAATCGATAATTCGATTAAACATGATGAGGCTCCCCTTAATGGTTATGCGGATCGAAGCCTGATTTGGCTTGCTCTGACGCAATAAAGAACGCCCCGGTTACGGCCACGCGCTCACCCACAGCCAAACCGATAACTTCAACCTGAGCGCCAAAGTCTTCACCTAAAGTCACTTCTTTGGGATGGAACTCGCCGGGTGCTTCTTCGATGTACACCACCCAATCGCCGTCAGGCCCACGACTTAACGCGTCTGCAGGTAACGCAATGGTTGGCTCTTTTGACGGTATGATAAAATTGACGTTAACAAACATCCCTGCGTGTAGCTTGTCGTCACTATTTTCAACCAATAGGCGGATCTGTCTGGTTCGAGTAATGGGGTCGATAGTATGCGCTGCTTGGATAACACGAGCCGCATATTGCTGATCTTCAATGCCAATCAATGCTTTAGAGTTAACCGCTAACGAAAGTTGAGAGTTGGGTTGTAAACGTGCTTCTACCCATAGCTCGCTTTCATCAGTGATTGCCATTAAAGTTGTGCCAGAAGCAACATGCTGGCCCTGAGTAAAGGCATCTTGAGTTACCACCCCCTCGCGCTCTGCAACGAGCGTATATTGGCCAAGTTCACTGGCGGGCTTAGTGGCTATTTCTTTAATCTCTTTTTCTGTTACTCCAAGTGCCAACAACTTTGAATAAGCCGAACTAAAATCGGCACTTGCTTGAACGCGTTCACGCTCACTGATGGTTTCTTTACTTAAACGTTTGACTCTATCCCACTCTGTTGAAGCGACCAAATACTGCGCTTGGGCCTGCGCCATTGCCTCCGAGAATAAGGTGATAAGTGGGTCGTTAACATTAACCATAGAACCAAGCGTAGTGTGTCGCTTTAACACGATTGAATCGGCTCTTGGCGATACTAAATAGCTGGTATAGCCATTGGCTTTTACTTCTCCAGGTGCAAAATACAAGCGCTCATGGCTTTCCAGCTTGACTTCTTTGGTCTGAATTCCGGCAAAACGCATCTGCTGTTGCGTTAGTACGATGGCATTTTCTTCCTCTTCATGTTCTTCATGACCATCGCCGGCATATGCCAGCGAGCTAAAAAGCGCGTTCACCGCGAAATAGATGGAGAAAATTTTAAAGTTTGTCATTCGATACTCTTTTACTCAAGAACGTAAGTTGACGTTCAAAACCGTTAGCTTGTTTAGCGAATTGCACCAAGCATTGCTTTTACAGTGCCAATTCGCGAACAAGAATGCGCTTCTCAAGCAGACGTGATTTATCTGTATTCAACGTCATCAGCTAAGAAGGAGTAATACCAATCAGTGTTAAAGTAGCTCATTGACTTAATACAATTGGTATAAACGGAATGGGTAATATCACTGAAAGCAAAACACATAAGCATAGAAAACAGGCCTAGTTGTTTACTCACAAACACGAATTTGCGCTAAGTTGGGTTTATCAATTTACTCATTAACCTAAACTCAGGTTAGTTAAGTCAAATTGAGTTCGCGCCTTCAATGATAACCGCTACTTAAGCGATCGGTGGACGATGTGCTTGCTCTACAAAAGCGCGCACTTTGGGATCTGATTGAGGATAAATTTCGCTATTTGGTCGCATTTCAAAGGGGATCAAAGATTTTAAAATCACTAAATTCAAATGCGTCCCACTGCAATGACCACAGTGGTGGCAATCTTTTGTGTGATGTCCGCTGGAGTCTGCTTGCGCATCTTCAGCATGGTCGTGAGTATGTTGGAGGTGAGACACTTCAATTTGATGGAAGCTAGATTCAGACGCGAACACACTTACGGCTTGCACCGAAAGTAAGAGCATCACAAAAATCAAAACTAGCTTATTCAAGTCTACATTTCTCTTTAACACAAAAGATCGTTGTCAATTTACCACCTGCACTTGTTCTGTCAATAGTAGCGCTAAGCTTTAAGTCTTATTTTTTGCTGTCATTACTGATCCTACTCAAAATGAAATGACAATAATTTGTATTGTTAGGCCAAAACATCAACTTAAATGCGAATTATAATCAATATATAACACACTGTTTTATAAAGATTTTTCATTGACACATCACATAAATCCGTTAGACTAGCCGCATATTCACAGTTTGAGGTAACAGCATGCAAGGTAAACAAAAAGTCATCGACGCATTCAATAAGCTATTAGCCAATGAGCTTGCAGCTATCGATCAATATTTCATCCATTCACGTATGTACGAAGATTGGGGTTTGAGCAAACTATACCAACGCCTTGAGCATGAACGTGAAGAAGAAACCACGCACGCAGATTGGCTGATCAAACGTATTCTTTTCTTGGAAGGAGTACCTAACATGACAAAACGTCGTGATCTACTCATCGGTCAAGATGTTAAGTCTATGATGGAAAACGACTTAAAACTAGAGCTTGAAGTCGTCGAATGCGTTAAAGAAGCAATCAAAATCTGTGAAGAAGAGCAAGATTACCAATCTCGAGAAACACTTGAAAAGCTGTTGTTTGACACAGAAGAAGATCATGTTTACTGGCTAGAGCAGCAAATTCGCCTGATTGATCTTATCGGTGCTCCTAATTATATCCAATCTCAGCTTTAATTAAGGACTCAACAAATGAAAGGTGATAGAGAAGTAATCGTAGCGCTTAATAAAGTATTGGCCAATGAATTGGTGGGTATCAATCAGTACTTTTTGCACGCACGTATGTTTAAAGACTTCGGTTTTAGCCAGTTAGATAAAGCGGATTATAAAGTTTCAATCCAAAAAATGAAAAACGCTGACCGCCTTATCGAACGAATTTTGTTCTTAGAGGGCCTTCCTAACTTACAAGATTTAGGTCGTTTAAAGATTGGTGAAAACAGTGCAGAGATGATTGATTGTAACATGGCATTTGAGCAAGCGTCTTTGGTAGACCTGCAAGCAGCAATTAAATTGTGTGAAGAAAAGCAAGATTACATTAGCCGCGAAGCGCTAGACAAAATTCAAAATGAGCAAGAAGAGCAAATTGACTGGCTTGAAACTCAGCAGCACCTAATTAAGGTGATGGGAATAGAAAACTACTTACAGTCTCAACTATAAGTATTTCATTGAGGTTGCGTGATAATGTATTGTTACGCAACCTGATCAGTGACATCAACAATAGCAATCAGCTTTTCATTTAAAATTTTCTTCGCACAGTTACAGCACTTTCCGCACTGCTTACCAACAGATAATATCTGGCTAAGATCACGCATTGAACGAGCACCATTGTCTATCGTCTCTGCAATCTTTTTATCTGTAACACCATGACAAATGCATACGTACATAAATGAAAACCAATCTCAAACTCATTAACTGAAACAAGTTTAATCTAAACGATAACAATTATCAACACATGCCTTGGCTATAAATGCGAATTATTTTTCTTTGTAAGCTGTGACAAAGACTTAGTGATTTACGCTCCGTGGAACGCCCTTTCTCTAGCCAATGGTTATTTCTATAAAATTAAGAAAAATCCAATAAAACTGCTACGCTTAAGTTAACTTAATAAGCGTTACTTTACACATAAGAGTGTGGGTGCTCTTTGACCCTAGTAGATTGTTTTAATTGCTACAAATAACAAACCTTAAACATGTATAAATTGTTAAATATATTACATAAAAACCAAGGTTTAAGTTGATTTCAATCTAGTATTTCCGCTAGACTTCGCGGTACTGCTAACAGTTTTATTAGCGCGGATCAGCTTAGTTTGATTTGGTAACATGTTGTTAAAGGACTAAATAAGATTGGATAGAGAAAGGTCTTTTAATGAAGCAAGCGCTATTGTGTTTTTTTATATTATTTTCTTTGTGTTGCATAGTCGCGCCTAGCCACGCCCATAACTTCGGCCAATATACTTCTCGTTTCTCTGTGGAGGAAGGGTTAAGCCAGTCTGCAATCACCGCCATAACACAGGATAAACATGGCTTTATTTGGATAGGAACGCTGCAAGGGTTAAACCGCTATGACGGTAATCAACTCATTAGTATTGCAGCTTCTCAGGGTCTTGATGAGCATGAAATATTAGGGTTGTTCAATATCTCGAATGACGAGCTACTCATTTCGACTGGCATTGGTGGAGCATTCTTATTCAACGTTGACGACTACACAAGCAAGCAAATTTATGATGGTAAGCGCCAAGATACTAGCGTTATTTCCAAACCAATTAGTAACGCCATCAGCCATAGAGAAAACATAATTTTCTCTATCGAAAGCAACCTTTATACGCTTAACCGGAATACATTAAAATCTGAGTTACTCACCCACTTCAAACCCAATTACCACATAAGAGCCATCACTGTTATTGGTAATTTTGTAATAGTTGGGACGACTGAAGGCTTGTTCAGTTACTCCCTTGCCACAGGAAACGTAGAGCAGATAAGCTATATAAAATCAGGGACAGAGCTAAGCCACGATGTAAAATTACTAAAACGTGATCCTTCGCTGGGGCTACTCGTAGGTACAGTGGAAGGCCTATTTGTTATTCCTGTGAGTAACCAAACACTTATCGCTTCAAAGAGCTATACTCTTGTTCCTGATAAGAATATCTGGGGACACGAAATTACTCCCTTTGGCGAGTTTATTGCTACTGAACATGGATTATACCTCATCGATAGAAGAGAAAAGAGTAGCTCAAAAGTACTCTCCCTGACGGAAGGACAATACCGCCTAACAAATCCCAGTATTACTAAGCTTTACGCAGATAGAAACAACAACCTATGGATGGGTACATATAATGATGGCGCATATTTATGGCCTTCCAGCTCGCTACGTTTTACCACATTCATCAGTACTCAAGACAGATTTGCCAATAACAATATCTGGTCGATTCATCCTACCAACAATAATACGGTGCTCCTTGGCACAGATAACGGTATTAACGAGTTTGACTTAGGCAACCACCAATTGAAAGCTAGTTATTTGCAAAATAGGGATGCGAAGGCGCTGTACGGAGCCAATGCCGTATACGCTATTTTTGAATCGTCGCATTTTGACAAAAATACTTTTTTAATTCAAACGACCCAAGAGACCGCGTTGTTTAATAGTAAAACCGAACAGTTAACGCCTATTACACTTAAAAGCGGTGGAAAGCTCGAACCATATAGTTGGGGAATAGCTAAGTACTCAGAAAGTAAGTTTCCATTTATCAATAGCAATGGATTTTATGAATATAATGCGGTTACCGGTCAAGTAAGGGCGTTAGAGGGATTAACGAAACAATTAGCTGCGGCACAAAGTTTTTTGTTCCTTCCGCCGTTAGGGGATCCGAAAGGCGAATATTGGATAAGTACAGATACCGGACTGATTAAATATATAGAATCTACTGATACACTGACAACGATTTACGACAAATCAGATAAACACTTGGTCTCGGCCGTTAATAGCTGGGTAGTAGACAGAGCTGGCACGCTATGGTTGGCAACTTCAACCGAAGGTCTTATCGGGATCAATAAAGATACTTACGCCAAAGAGTACGAGCTAACGACTGAACAAGGTTTGATGAGTAATGCTATCTATAACCTCCTTTTAGATAGAGATGGAACAGTGTGGGCCAGCACTCAACGCGGTCTGTTTAAATTTGACCCGATAAATAAAATATTGGAAACCTTCGGTACGGAGCAAGGCTTGCCGACACTTGAGTTTAATGGAGGCGCTGCCGCAACACTTGCATCTGGCAAGCTGATGTTCGGTACGGTCAACGGCTCTGTAAGTTTAGAGCCAGAACAATTCTCGAATATTTCACAAATAAACCACTCGCTGGTTATCACACAAATGGAAATCTTAAGTAGAAATCAGATCTACTTAGCACCTGAGATAATTTTACAAGCACTTGATTTTAAGTTTGATGATATGGGCATAGAGCTGCAATTTTCTGACTTTGATTTCAACTCAAATCATCATATTCAATACCAAGCATTTTTGAATGGTCCAAGCGCACTGACGTTTTCAAGCTTAAAACGCAATAAAGTGTTTCTTAATCAGCTATTCCCGGGAGACTATCATTTAAAAATTGCTCCTCGTTCATTGGCCAGTGACGATGTGAGTAAAGCGCTAAACTTACGTTTTAATGTTGCGTATTCTCCTTGGCGCTCGCCTTTTGCATTAAGCTTATACAGTCTGAGTGCATTCGCGCTGATATTGCTCATCGTTATTAAGCACAAACAAAAACAACGTCAGCTTGAAACGGCACTTAGAGCCGTTACGCACGCAGGAAAACAAACAAAACTGGCGTTGAAATCAACCAAAAGCGGTGTTTGGTCGGCGGATCTCGCTGCACGCCAGATCACACAACAGCGGGCCGAAGCGCTTGGCTTTGAGGGCGATACGATGACGCTGCAAGAGCACTATAACGCCATACACCCGGATGATAGAGAACTCGTCGAACGTGCTTGGAAGAAATTTATTTCTAACCCAACTAAAGAGCAGCTCTCTCTATCTTATCGACTGCGCTGCGCAGACAATAATTGGCATTGGTTTCACGACTTTGGCCAAGTCGCAGAATTTGACTCACAAGGTAAAGCCACTGAACTGCACGGCATTTATACCAATGTAACCACGCAAAAAGCGAACCAGATGCGAGCAAATATGCTGGGCGAGGCCTTCAGCCAAGTGAACGATTGGATTTTGATTTTAGACCCTAATTTACAACCTATTTCAGTCAATAGTAGCTTCTGTAGAGCGTTTCAACTGCAGGAAAACGAAGCGTTAAACGACTTAACGACTGAGCGTTTTGTTAATGCTATCGGGCAAAAGAAGTTCCACGGTTTAATTGCAAATTTAAAATCTCTTGGACCGAATCAATATCTTAGACAGGAAGTTCAAGTTACAGACGGCTGGGATAAAGTGCACCCGGTTCAACTTAGTATCAGCGCGGTTTCCAAGGACAATGTGAACCTCCAATACTTCGTGGTCGTTGTTACCGATCTGACAGAGCAGAAAAAAGCCGAGAATGAACTTAGATATCTCGCCAATTTCGACGCTTTGACTGAGCTACCAAATCGCAGCTTGATGCTACAGCATATTGAATTTGCACTGTTTAACGCAAACAATACACAGCAAAGCTGCGCCCTACTCTTTATTGATTTAGATAAATTTAAACCAATCAATGATGCCTATGGACATCACATCGGCGATAAACTACTGGTCGCGATAACCAAACGGATCAAGGAGCAAATTAACAATAATTGTATCTTAGCAAGACAGAGCGGCGATGAGTTTCTCGTGCTAATTAAGTCCTTCCCTAGCATCGAATATGTGAGTGAAGTAGTTACCCGCTTAGTGAAGCACATACCCGAACGTATCGAAATTGACGGGATCACCATGAGTGTATCTGCCAGTATTGGCGTTGCGGTTTACCCATTCGATGCACCGGATTCAGAATCTTTGATCCGTAACGCGGATATTGCCATGATCCATGCAAAGCAGTCGGGAAGAAATGCATTCAAGTTCTTTACTGAGTCAATGAATGAAGAGATCAGTAAAAAGCTTCGGTTAGAAACCGCAATGAAAACGGCGGTTAAAGACGGTGAGTTTTTCAATCACTATCAGCCTATCATCAATACCACTACAGGTCAGCTTGCCGGCGTCGAGTTACTTATGCGCTGGCGCAATAATGACATGCTAATTCCTCCATGCGATTTTATTCCAATAGCAGAAGAAAGCGGTTTAATTGAAACCTTGACTGAGCAAGCGCTTATTAGAGCCTTAATAGAATTACGTCCATTATTTACACAAGAACCCGACTTTTATTTATCTCTTAATTTAAGCGCAGTTCATATTTTACGCTCAGACATTGCGCATCAATTCACTGAGATTTTAAAAGCGCATGGTCTCACTAATCGGTGTTTGAGACTTGAAATCACCGAGTCAATCTTTATGTCCGATATGGTTAAGGCTCGGGCAACTATCAACGAAATGAAACGGGCTGACTTTGTATTGCTACTCGACGACTTCGGCACCGGCTTTTCGTCACTTACGTATCTGAATGAGTTTCCTCTTGATATTATAAAAATTGATCAAGGGTTTGTACGTAACATGAGCGCAAAACCCGCGAATAAATCTATCATTAGAACCATTTATTTACTGGCACAAAGCTTAAACATGAAGTGTATTGCAGAAGGTGTAGAGACCGAATCTCAGCTTAATTACCTAAGAGACGTAGGCTGTGAATATATGCAAGGCTATCACTTCGCAAAGCCTATGGCGATTGACGATTTACTGGCATTTTACGAACAGCATGAACGCTCAAGAGCTTGACCTCGGGCTCAATACTTTAATAGTGACTGCGGGCTAACAAGCGTTAGCCCTTATCTAGCGTTTCACTATCAGGCAGTTCTGAGCGCTGCCATTCACTAAGTTTTTGATAGAGTTCATTAATATCAATGGGTTTTGCAATAAAATCATCCATGCCCGCCTGGATACATTTTTGTTTATCTTCCTCGTAGGCGTTGGCTGTTATCGCAATAATATGTGGATTGCCATAAATATTTGGCTCGTTTCTGATTGCTTTGGTACAAGCAAAACCATCCAAATTCGGCATTTGGCAATCCATTAAAACCAAGGCATAGTTCTTCGCCTTCATCGCTACTAAGGCTTCGACTCCGTCGTCCACTTTGTCTAACAAGCAATGGGTTTTCTCGAGCAACTTACCAACAACCACTTGGTTAATTTTATTGTCCTCTACCAATAGAATATCAAGGCCGTTGAAATCAGGTGCCCCAACTTCTTGTTGCTCTCTCTTGACCCCCTGCCCTTTTGAGGCCGGAATATCTACATAGAATTGACTACCAAGCCCAAGCTCACTGTGAATCCTTATCTCACCATGCATCGCTTCAACTAGTTTTTTAGAAATGGCTAAGCCAAGTCCAGTACCACCAAACTTTCTTGTGGTTGAAAGATCTGCTTGAGTAAACTCATGAAATAACGTTTCCTGCTGCGCTTTTGAAATGCCGATCCCAGTGTCAGCAACGGTAAACTTTAATATCCCACTATCATAATGGACGGAGAATGTGATCTGGCCTTTGTTGGTAAACTTTCCAGCATTGCTGAGTAAATTATTTACCACTTGTGATACACGTAGTTCATCTAACTCAAGGTATGTAGGTAGTTCACTACCCTTTTCGTACTTAAACTCAACGCCATATCTGACATTGGAAATTTTAAAAATGCTGACCAAACTGTCGAGCATTTCTTGCAAGTTCACAACTCGACGTTCTATTTTTAAAGCCCCCGCCTCGATTTTAGAATAATCCAAAATATCATTGAGGATAAGCATTAGATTCTTTGCCGATTGCCGTATAATTGTTATTTGGTCTGCCATCTCATTGCTAAGGCTTTGCTCTCTGATCAAGCTATCCGACATACCGATAATTCCATTTAACGGCGTTCTAATTTCATGGCTCATATTGGCGAGGAATCGGCTCTTGGAATGGTTGGCGGCATTAGCGGCTTCAACGGCTTTAGTTAGCTCTTCCGTTTTCTCAGCGACTTGCTGCTCTAACTCTCGATTGAAGTCGGTAAGCTTGCGGTTAAGTCTTTCGTTTTCCAAGCTTGCTTGGTTTTGTTTTGTAAAACTCAGTGTTAGCTTAAACGCCAACTGATTGAACTGTTGCTGCAACTCAATTATTTCTAGAAAGCTGCTGTCTGCATTAGCCGAATTTTCGATTAAAGTTGAAGGTTCGTAAGCACGAATATCATGACTGAGCGCCACAATTGGACGCACCAACAATCGCGTGAGCTGACGGACAAAAATAGAGCTCAATACAATAATCGCAAGCGCAAGTCCCAATGCATCTGACCAAGCTTCAGCAGCAACTAAGTTAAGATATTTACGGTCGAGCATAGTGATAACTGACCATTCATATTGTTTAGATACCGCAGCCTGTTTAAATAAGATTTGCTCGGTAGAATCTTCAAAAGTTGCGGACTCTGTATCAAATAAGGCTTGCAACACCACATCACTTGGCATATCTAGAGTTTTAAATTCGGTCTTTAACGAGCTATAAACGACCCTTTTGTGTTTATCTAACACAATCAAATTAGCATCTTCAGCTAGAATTTTTGGAATAAAGCGTTCAAATGATCCAAATATTAAAGACCCTTCCACTATTCCCTTAAACGCTTCGGCGACAAAAATTGGTGCTGAAATTGCGACAATAGGTGCTTCATCAAAACCACGTCCTTGAAATATGCCCGACACAAATCCTTCTGGGTATTCAGGCGCATTAATAAAATAATCTCTATCAGATACATTGGCATTTGTTCCCTTCATCGTATCAGCAAAATGCTGTGGATAAAGGTGAGTTACATTAGCATCTTTGTCCGCGACAATCGCGGTTCTAAAATTTGCATGAGTTTTTAGCAAACGCTCGATAACATAGTCAGCATCAATTCCTAAGGATACATCCGCTGCGGATATCACCATCGCGCGACGATATGCATCAAGATAGTCATCAATTTGAGCGACAATAGAACCAGAGGCTTCTTCAAGCTGTGTTTTTATCTCAGCTTCAATTCTTTTGTAGTAATTGTTTGTCAATACAACGGTTGTCATCAATACAACCAAAACGATAACAAGGTTGACGGTAGAATTAAGAATTTGATTGAGCGGCATCCCTTGCCACTTGCTGCGAGTAAAGAAAAAGCTCAGCAAGTCGACCACAGCGAGACAAATCCCTGCATTGATTAGGTACTTAGCCAGTGCAGTGAATATAACGAGTAACGGTAATTCGAGGGCAAAATAGCCGAAAATAAATAATGCAGGCAAACCCAACAAAATCCAATAAACGATACCCCGAACAAAAAATGGCTTGGCGAAACGGACACAAACAAAGTGAAGCCACAACACTTCGAAGAAAAAAACCACAGAGGGCCAAGCATGCTCCCATCGATACCAAATAAAGCCGGCACCAATAATCACAGCAATAATGGCATAGCGCCATCCGCATAGTAGCAGGATAAATAGTACAAACAGCTGGCCAAAAAGAAACTCAGAGCTATCCAAAAACCAAATTGGCAACAGATTGGCCAGCCCGCCTAATACACCTAAGACTAAAGTTATGATGAGCGCTTGCTTTTGATTCAAATGTTACACCACCGGTTTGTGATACTGCCTATGTATAACAATAAAAAATATTTTAAAACCTGCCAAGGTAGTGTAACAAATAACTAAAAAATATATCACACATTAGGATATGTTTACCCTAATGATGAGGGCAATCATGGCTCTCTATTTGTAGCACACTACTCAGTACATTAAAGGACTTTTTCAACGCTTCTTCCACTTCTACACGACACGCTGAATCATGAGATTCGATAGTACAGTGATGCTTTAATACCACATGTGCACCAACGACAACCGCCCCATCAATTTTGCTAACCGTAATATTATGGGCGCTTTCAACATGCTCGGTAGACACAATCGTTTTCTCAACTTCTTGAACCGTCGGCAAAACTTCTGGAGGTGTAGCAAGCCCTTTAAGACAAGCAATTATCACCTTAATACCTGTAAATAATACAAAGACGGAAATCAGCATGCTCGAGAGAATATCAACCACCTCCCAGCCTGTGAGGTGTATGATCACACCTGCGATAAATGTCGATATGGTGGACAGTAAATCAAAAAATGAGTGCAAGAAAACAGCATAGACGTTAATACTGTCTTTACGGCCTTTGTACAACACCCAAGCGGAAGCGCCGTGAAATAAAAACCCAATTGCAGCAATCATAGACATTAAATAGCTGTTCACCTCTAGATCGTGACCGCCCGCATGATGAGACAACCGCTCACTCCCTTCGAGTAAAATAATTACCGCAATTGAAAGGTAGAGGATGCCATTAATAAGCCCGCCAGTATATTCAGCTCGCTTGTAACCATCGTTATATGTTTTAGCAAGATAAACAGCCACACTTGACGCTATCAATGCGATAAACAAAGAACTATTGTGAACAAACAAGTGTCCAGCATCAGCCAATACTGCGAGAGAATTAGCGTAATAAGCACCAATAACTTGAATGATCATAAAAGAGCAAGTGATTGCTAGCGCAATCAGTAGTCTTCGGCGAGAAGCTTGGTGAGTAGTGATATCTGTCATGAAATGAGTCGTGTACCTAATTTAATATAAGATGCTACGTACAACCACAGCATAAGATGGAGCCACTTGACTAAATGCACCTCACCTTATCTTTTTATACCGTGTAGGAAAAAGCTGTGATTCAAAAATACAGAAATAAATCTAGAAATATACGTAGTTAACCTGAGCTTAGGATAATTAATGCATTTCTAGCAGCCAGTTTTAGCGCTAACTGCGTTGAATTCACTTCCAATAGCCCGCTATTGGTGCGCAAATTCGCCAAGTTATCACCAAAACTCTCCGGCTAGATAAAGAAGTAATTTAATGTTACTTTAGAAACAATGAGTTACCTCGTTCCTTATCCAAACCTCAGGTTAGTTATCGTTTAAACATTGCCCTAAATGGCAATGATATACAGTCTCAATTGTAACGTTTCCACGAGTTAAATGCACTAACATTTGCGGCTGTAACGGCCGACTTGATGGAATTTTAGCGTTTATCGCTTTTACTTGCGGAAAAGTACAATTAGATTTTCTCCAGTTGAGTCACAACGTCGTTTGCGATTTGCCTTAGTATTTCACAGTCAGCTTCACTCAACTCTCGGGGCTCAATGTCGATAACACACACAGTCCCAACGCGAAAACCGCTGGACAATATGATCGGCGCACCAGCATAAAATCGAATATTAGGGGCATTTAACACCAAAGGGTTGTCCATAAAGCGAGGATCTTCGAGCGTATCGGAAACTACGAATACCGTGTCTTCTAATATTGCATGACCGCAAAATGAAACGTCACGAGACGTTTGCTCAGCATCTAATCCAAAGCGGGATTTAAACCATTGCCTATCCTTGTCAACAAGACTCACCAATGCAATTGGAGCATCAAAAACATGGGCAGTAAATTGAGTAATTCGGTCCAATTCAAGTGTTGGTTTTGTATCGAGTATCGCAAGCTCCCTAAGCGCATGTAACCTAGCGGGTTCGTTTTTTGGTAACTCAGGGATTTTCATAATCTACTTAATTAGACAGTGTTTATATTTCTACTATAGTTTGTTTTGTGAGATAACGCAGGTGGCAAATGTGAGCAAGTATTTTAAAATAATCTCCCTAACCCTTTTTTCCCTAGTCTGCTTAAGTGGTTTTTACCTCGAAATTAACGAGTTTAATAAAAATCGTGTGGTTCACCAGAGTCTGACTTTATACTACAACAACCTTTCCGCCCTAGATAAAGCGATTGAAGTGATCTTTAGTCTGCAACGTGAACGCGGCATGTCCACGGGATTTAAGTCCGAGGAAGAACACGACGCGCGGCTACTGGCATATTATCAGGAAACAGACGAAAAAATAACAAGACTCACAGCTGAAAAACTCACGAGCATTAATAACTTCGATCAGTTTCAATTGACCATAAAAGACGATATACAAACACTGAGAAAGCTCAATAGACAAGCAAATATCAACCACGAGCAACTATTTCTTCGCTACACAATTTTGATAAATCACTTAATCGATACAGTCCGAACCATACAAACTGAGCAGTCCTTCATCCATAATTTTGGTAGCAATGAGGACAAAACACAGTATCAGAATATTCACTCACTTATCAGAGCGATAGAGTTAGGAGGCAGGCTCAGAGCTAAGATCAGCCGATACCTAACGGCAGATGAAGAGGCCACTAGATTAAGTGCAATGAGAAGCGCGCTACAATACTACGCCACTCATGTCACACTGATGGACAGCCTCAAAGATAATCAAAATACCCTACAGCTATACAATGCTGCTACGGCGTCTAGAGAGTATGACTATGTCACCTCAGCCCTAAACCGCTTTAGCCGTGGAGCTGAAGCCAACTTACCACACTATGTGTGGTGGGATAACAGTACTGCCTATTTGAACCTGCTCGCTAGTGGTAGCTTGAATTTACTTAAATATATGAAGGACTCAGCTGCTGCATCTATGCAAAAGTCACAAGAGCGAGCTCAAACCTCACTCATTATCTCTTTAACTATTGCACTGCTTTATATCATTTTAATTTGCCTATTGATTAAAGCGTTTACCGAATTAAAAATATATAAAACGGCACCGCTTAGAACACAAACTGCACAGCTCATTGTAATATTTTCGTCAGTACTCGCCGTGCTATTTGTGGAACATTTTGCAAGTCAAAAGCAGCTATTATATCTCTCTGAAGTGCAAACTCTTAGGCAGCTAAACAACCACTCATTGGAGCGTATCAACCACCTTAAAACGCTATGGTATAAGCCACATATAGAAAGCCTTAGATATGCCAGTATTAGCACCAATGCTGATCTCGCTAAACCATCTCAGTTGCAAACGCTAGCCGTGAATAATCTTAATAACACTCCGTATGTAGACAAAAGCCAGATCGCGTCGTTTTATTCTCAATATCAAGAAAGTCTGCACCGAGGAGGGGTAGTTACACAAATCATAAAAGGTAATGATGGTCACCGTATATTGATTATGACGGGTCTTGGGCTATCCGATAAGGGGCTGACGGACACACTGTATTGGTACGAAGCTCAACTAGATGTGTTACTTGGCAGCCTAGAACTCAGCCTTGATACTCGCCTAGAAAATGCATCGGGTTACTACACTAAGCAGGAAGTCGAAGCGATTAAAATTAGCGGCACACATACTCCATTAAGCCAATTACTGCTTACTAATAATCTTGGCCAAACCGACTTTCTAAGTGCGAAAATCTGGGATCAGGAGCTTCAAGTGGGTACCTACGCCTATTCACGTGAAGCGTTTAATCAAGATCTCTTCTACACTATAGAAATTAAGTTTATCTGGCAGGTGTTGTCATTAGTTGCATTTTGCTTATTTGGTTTAGCAATTAGCTATCGCGCCCAACAAAAAGCAAAATTAGACAAGCAAGCTGCAAAAGACGCTATCCAAAAGCGCCAAACTTTATTGAATTCATCTGAAAAGCTTGCCGCCATCGGCAGTTTTGAGGTGGCTGTTGGACAACAACTAGCACATACTTCTGAAGGCTTTAGGACGCTGTTTAACTTAACTCCCGAACTTGAGTACCATAATTTAAAACCAATTATAAAATTGCTCGATAGTGACAATAGGAAGAAGTTGCAATCAAACTTACGTTCCTTAACTCACGATCAATCTAGTGAACTTCAATTGACAATAAGAGACGAGTCTTCAACTAGATATCTAAATGTCATTCTCAATTTAAAATACTACTCAAGTGAAAATTCGCAGTTTGTTGTCGGGGTTGTAAAAGATGTAACGAATCAAGTTAATGAAAGCAATCGCCAAAAGAGAATACAAAAGGAACTCGTCGCCGCGAGAAAAGAGGCCCTAGAAAAAATGCATGAAGCTGATGTGGAAAGAATGTCAGCGCAGCATTTACTCAAAGTCCAAAAGTCGACAGAAAAACTGCTTCAAGAAGCCATTGATTCATTTCCAGCATTTATCCTGCTAATCGATGAAGACCAGCATATAGCTATGTTGAATCAGTTTAACGAACACATCAAAAGAACTGATCACAACGAATACCAATTCATGGGAAGCTCACTCAACAAAGGCTCTGACGTTATAGCATTTATTACCCAGCTTCCAATGACAGACAATAGCGAATTACTGTCCATGTTAGAAGAGGCAAAAGACAAAGAACAATATCAAGCACTAACGACGTGCCAGTATGTCAGTGAAGATATCCTGCACTGGTTCAACGTGTTAGTGAAAAACATCACCACAGATTCAGGGAAATACACTCTCATCTACCAGAATGATATCACTAAAAGTATCAACTTTTCTGCAGAGCTTGAGCAAGCTCGCATAAAAGCAGAGCAAGCAAGTGAAGCAAAGTCTCGTTTCCTAGCAACAATGAGCCACGAGATAAGAACGCCGATGAACGGCGTGGTAGGCATGCTGGATATTCTTGCCCAATCTAACCTTGATCATGAGCAATCTCACCTCACCAAAGTCGCAAAAAGTTCAGCATTGGTGCTACTTCGAATAATTAACGACATATTAGACTTTTCAAAAATCGAAGCTGGAAAAATGCAACTTGAATCAACACCATTTAGCTGGCAAGAAATTATTAAAGAACTCGCGGAGCTCCTTGCATATCAAGCGGACTCTAAAAAGCTCAAGCTTGCCTTTTATCTTTCGCCACAGTTACCGAATTGGCAATTAGGAGATCCGGTCAGACTACGCCAAATTTTATTAAATCTAATCGGTAACGCGTTGAAATTCACCAAAACTACCGCCACAGCCTCCGGCTTTGTAGAAGTGACTATTGGGCGTTCTCCCGATGATTGTTATATGGAAATTAGCGTGAAAGACAATGGTAAAGGTATGTCCGAAGAACAAGTAGAAAACCTTTTTAAGCCATTTGTTCAAGCAGATAGCAGTATTCAACGCCAATATGGCGGTACCGGACTGGGCCTTTCCATTACCCACAAACTTGTTGCCATGATGGAGGGGGAGATTGACTGTAGAAGCCTAGAGGGTTTTGGCAGCAACTTTATTGTTACTCTGCCATACTGTGAAGTGCCAAAACAAACCAGCGCTATTAGCTTAACCTTAGACAGACTAAAAATTGCCGTAGTGGGCGACGAGGACAAATTTGAAAAAGATCTGCAAAATCAACTACGCATCTATGAAGCCCAATGTGAAATATTCCCTCGAGAACTGTTTAATGCGCAACTAATTGATAGTCAACAATTTGATTATCTCGTTATCACTGCAGAAGCCTTCCAACAACTCACTACAGAAGGAAAAGAAGTTTTCATCGCGGAAAGCGAGTGCAAGTATATTTTGCTAGACAATAATCAGGATAAGCTTCCGCATGCAAATAATATCAACGTCTCAAACCTCGCGCTATATCCTTATTACGCTTATAAAGTCGTTTCACACATCGCCACCTTAGAAGGGCTAATCGACAGTGAATCAACAAATGACGACAGCGATACTAAATCTAAGACACTGCCTACCATTAGTGATGCCCAAGCACTTAACAAGCTTATCTTAGTCGTTGAGGACAATGTTTATAATCAGGATTTATTCAAAAGACAGCTGGCACTGCTAGGCTATCAATGCATTATCGCCGACAATGGTAAAGTTGCCTTGCAGCTACTCGAGCAGTATCACTTTTCGCTTATTATTTCGGATTGCCATATGCCGGTGATGGATGGCTATGAATTCACGAAACAGCGTCGCGAGGATGAACGTGAACGCAATCTAGAGCACATTCCTATCATTGCAGCAACGGCTAATGCGTTAGACGGTGAGAAAGATGTTTGTTTTAACGCCGGGATGGACGATTACATTGCAAAGCCCATTGTCTTGCAAAAATTAAACAAAAAGCTAAAAAAATGGTTTTCAAGCAACATTCCAACAAACAGCCAAGAAGCGGAGAATGCTCCCTCACTGATTGAGGAACTAGATGCGCCAACCAGACATATCGACTTGGTGATACTCAGTGAATATGTAGGTACAGATAAAGAGTTACAGAGTATTTTCTTAAGAAGCTTTGTTGACGACACAAAAAAACTGTTACAAGGGGTAGACCTAGAACATCCTGAAAGTGTCAAGAATATTGCACATCAAGGAAAAACCTCGGCAAAAGCAGTCGGCGCGACACAACTCTCTGAAAAAATGGCAGAACTTGAGCATGCAGCAAGTGAAGGTAAGCAGATAAAAATTGAAAATTTATTGAATCAATGTTTGATGCTTTTTGATAATGCACAAGCTGAAATCGCTTCTATACTTAATGTGGAAGATCTAACGTAACACGTGCTAAAACTCAGGCCTAGTATGTATGATAAATGAAAAGCACCTTATTATTGCGATTGATGATAGCGAGCTTATTCTTACGCAATTGCAATTGTTGATTTCTAACCAGACACCATGCACTTTTAAAGGGTTTAACAGCGGCCTGTCTGCATTAGAAAGTCAAGAGCTCCATCAAGCTTCCCTTATTTTGCTTGATATCAACATGCCGCAAATGGATGGTGTAGAGATATTGCGAAAATTTGCCGAACTAAGCATCCAAGCACCTATCGCATTACTTAGTGGTGAAAAAGGTCTATTTATCAAAAATACGGCTGCACTGGCTGAGCTTCACGGCCTCACCATTATATCTAGTTTAGAAAAGCCACTCTCTGCAACCAAACTAAAAGAGCTTTACAGTCAGCTCCAGTCTCAAAATACATCCACTAAGTCCCAACACGCACTACAAAACTATAGTAAAGATGAGATCTATGAGGGGCTATTGCGAGAAGAGTTTTGTGCTTATTTCCAACCAAAAGTCGCCAGTCCATCCGGTGCAATTATTGGCGCTGAAGTACTTGCAAGGTGGCATCATAATACCGATGGCACTGTGCCACCTTCACAGTTTATCGCGACAATGGAAGAGCATAATCTTATTCATTTGCTTTCATATAGTTTGTTAAAACAGACTTTGTCCTTGCTTAGCTATAATCGAGATATTCTTAAAGCGCTTCAATTCAGTATTAATTTGAGCGTAAAAGAGCTTGAAGACATAAAACTCCCAGAAAAACTCGAGTCCATTTGCGAAGAGTATTGCACACCCACCTCTCAAATCACTTTAGAGCTAACTGAAAGCCACTTGTTGGAAAACATCAAGCGCGCGCTTGATGTGTTGCTGCGTTTAAAACTTAAAGGCTTTAAGTTGTCTATTGACGACTTTGGTACTGGATATTCTTCTATTAAGCAACTTAACGAGTTGCCGTTTGATGAACTCAAAATCGATAGATGCTTCGTTGATGGCTGTTCAACGCAACCCAACAAACGCGTCATTATCGCGAGCACCTGTGAGATGGCTCACCAACTTGGACTAGAAGTCGTCGCTGAGGGTGTCGAAGAGGTTGAGGACCTCGTCGTTGTACAGAGCTACGAAGTAGAATCGGTTCAAGGCTACTATTACTACCCACCTTGTACGCCATCGGAGTTTTTGCAAACTGTCTCAGAATCCGCATTGCAAAAGTCTCATTCTAGTAAATAATTAAAACTAATGGGCTTTGTTGTACTCTCATAGTCAGAGGGAATCTATGCATAAAAAAGACGTTGAACACGCACAACGACATCCAAAAGTGATTATTATTTGCGACGATCCTGCAGAAATGACTGGCGTTGTCGATATTGTCGCTTCTCAAGTCAATGAATACCGTACTCTCACTAGTCATAAAGAAGTAGCAGAAGTGCTAACTGAGTCTCCACCTGATGTCATCGTTATTGCTCGAAAAACGGTCGCGAAAAGTGTCGAAATCTATAGCTTGCTCGCTAAGCACGGCTTACTTAACTATGCTCATGAGAATATTTTACTATGTGAAAATAAAGAATCAGGCGTGGCCTTTCGGTGTTGTATGAAAGGTATTTTTACCGATTACTTTGTCTACAAACCTATGTATGAGAACTACCGATTTCGTATGATCCTACATAATGCCTTGGTCCGCACAGAAGGTACATCGGAAGTTGCCAAAATCAGAGAGGAACATTTTGGTCGCATAGATGACAAGCTAAAGCAATTGATTGATGATGCAGCCTTGTACCACCAAAAAGCGGATGAGACGCTACAAACAGTAAGACGTAATCTCGACAATGAGAAAGGGATTAATAAAGTTCAAGATGACTTGCTAAATGAATTAAAACAAAAACATTTATCACCACTGTTGGATGAATTAGAACATCAGCTTGCTGAGAGTGTTCATGAATTAACGAAGCGATTAAAAGACAAACAATTCTCTATCGCTGAGCTTACTGCATTGCTGAGCGAAAAAGACAACTCTAAGTGCGCGCAATTAGCGCAAAATGTATTGCCAGTAGGTGATACCGGTGAGGTTGATGTCAGCGAGCCAAAAGCGCTTGAAACCAAGCAGGAAGAAGTAAAAATAATGGTGGTGGAAGACAACGAAATTTATCGAGAAATGATAGCCAAGATCCTACGTGATGAGGGGTATAAAGTAGACTGTGAAACCAGTGGGTTAGGCGCTATAAAAACATTGAGAAAGCATAAATTCACCATGGTATTTATGGATTTATTTATGCCAGAGCTTGATGGCTACAATACAACCAAAAACATTCGCAATATTCCACATTGTAAAAAACTTCCTATCATTGCGCTAACTAGCAATAAAAACAAAGATATAATCAGAAAGTGGGCGTCTTTGGGGCTCACTGGGTACATCACCAAACCGTCTACCAAATCATCTATTTTAAAAGCTGTGGAAAAAGCACTTACGGAAAACCAATAAGTTGCGTAAAGTACAAATCAGCAAACATTATCAAATCGAATTCTGCCATGATAAGCCATATCAGCTCTGACGTAAGTTTCGGAGTTGTAATTGGCCGCATAAACCAACAACGAAGTGAACGATGACTAGAAAAGCAACGACCCTGAGCCATTACACTACTCGCTTAAATACTGTTATTGATTACATCTATAACAATATTAATCGCGAACTTGATGTGATCACGCTTGCTGATCAATGCCATATGTCGACTTATCACTTTCACCGTGTTTATCGCTCAATCGCAGGGGAAACCATCAATGCAACCGTGAGAAGAATGCGACTACATGTTGCTGCAGGTATGTTAATTCGCACACAAGACTCCATTGCAAAGGTGGCTGAGCAGACAGGCTACGCAAGTATTGAAGCGTTTAGCCGCGCATTTTCTCAACGATATAAGCAACCACCTAGCCTATTTCGCCAACATGAACAGGCCAAGGCAAAAGGCTGTGCGGCCGAGTTTTATATCACTAAGGTAGATGAGGATTCGAAAATGTTTAATGTAGAAATAGGCCATAATGAGCAGATGATGTTAATCGGGCTTGAGCACCACGGCGATTACATGCAAATCGGTCAGGCATTTGAGAAGTTAAACGTACTAGCGCAGCAACAAGGTTTATTAGGTGTAGATACGCGCTTCTTTGGTGTGTACTTTGACGACCCAAAAACCGTCGAGGAATGCAAACTAAAATCAATGGCAACAATTTTAGTGCCAAAGACGACGGCATCTCTCCCAGAGGGGCTTTGTGAATTCGCTCTTCCACCGGGCAAAACAGCTAGCCTACTTTACCAAGGTGACTATGCTTCTCTTGAAACACCTTACGAGTATCTGTTTGGACAATGGTTACCTAACAGTGAGTTTGAACCTGCCGATGTGCCTGTTATCGAAGAATACTTAAATGATGTTAGGGATACGCCGCCACACGAGCTTCTCACTCGTATTACTTGTTACATTAAATAACTGATTTTTTATCCTGTTCAGGGGTTAACTAATCTAAACGTGACTAAGCATCGACTGCATAGAAAGAAAAAGGAGGGACTTCCCTCCTTTACTTTTCGCACCGATTAGAACCTATAGTTAAAGCTCAACTTTGCATTACGTTCATTACCAGGCATGCCACCTAGGAACAATGCTTTACTGTAATAACGCTCATCAGTTAAGTTTTCAAGGTTTAGCTGAATGTCGAACTGCTCAGCATCGAACTTAATTGCCGCATCCCAGCGGGTATAACCATCAATGGTTGCAGTAGGCAGACCGAAAGAAACAGAGTTAATTGTTCGTTCACTCTCATAGTTAATACCAAGACTGTATTCTAATACGCCACCAAACCAATTTGCTGGTTGGGTATACTTCACCCAAGTGCTGGCAAACTTTTTCGGTATCCCTTTCTTTTGCCCTGAGCGCTTGTCTGAACGGATCTCAATTGCATCTTGATAAGTCGCATTTACATTGATACTAATTTGGTCATTCAACGCGACATTAAGATCAAGCTCTACACCTTTTGACTCGTCTTCATCATCAAAGAAATAACGCGGGACGCTAACATTGTAGTCCGCACCAGGATTCTCGTTGTACTCAGGATTTTTATACATGAGGTTTGTACGTTTTGTTTCGAACCACACTAATGACCCCAGTAAATCTTCATCAAAGGCAGTAAAACGCATACCTATATCTAGTGTTTCAGACTCAGAATCAGGTCGATTTTTACGAGTAGAATCAGCTTCATTTTCTAGGCTACCCAGTACACTATACGCGGTACGACCCTTAGCTACATTCACAAATGTAGAAAGCTGAGAAGTCACTTGATAGTTTATCCCAATATTGTAAGTCATACCTGCATCGTCAGTATCCAACTCTTTACCTACTTCGGCGAGTACTTCACTTCCCAAATGCTGATACTTTTGTTCAACGCTAGTATATGCAAGGCCAGCACGAGCAGTTAGTGCATCAGTGATATAGAGCACTTCTTGTGCACTAATGCCATAAGCTGTAAGCGTTTTGTCATAATTAGTGCGCAACGATGGGTCATAATCCTCGAAAGCACCCGTTGGCCAATTTGGCTCGCGAATATCTAAGATATATGGAATTGAGCCTTTACCATCGGCATCATATGCAGACCAACTTTTTAAGCGCATATCACGATTTTCATAGTTAACGCTAACTAAGTGCTCACCGCTCAAAGAACCCATATCCCAAGTTAACTGTAAATCAGCAAAGTACTGCCACGTTTTTTCGCTGGCAACTTGACGGCGATACTCTTGACGGCGAGCCGCATACGGGTATAACTCACCGTTAACAACCAAAGGCGCTCTTGGTATACCATTTATCACATCATAGAACTCACCCTTGTACTTTGTTCTACGCTCCCAATAAACATAATTGTAGGCACCCGTTTGGCGTACAAAATCGGAATCGTAACTACGCCATAACAGCTGTTGAGTCAGCTTTGAGTTGCGATTTAGATACCAGTCATGACGTAATTTAATACGAAACTCTTCGCCCTCATTTGGGCGTGAAAGTGGTGAAATTAGGTTGCCATCACCCAAATCAAACGGTTTTAGACCGTCTGACGCTAAAATGGAAGCCGCCAATTGAGCACGCTGCTCATCTGTAAGCTGCTGACCAAGCCACTTTTCATCTTTTACTATATAGTTAGAGTCGTTAGGTAAAAGGTCAGCAGTAACCAACCCGGGCTCTGCGTCGATGCTATCCCAGTTAATAATCCGTACCGGATCGCCGATTGAATCTACTTGTTGTGAATCATCAATATAAGCCGTTGAAAGTAAAAATGAGTGCTCGCTGCTTGGGTCGAAACGTAAGCTTGCATAAATTTCGTCTCTATTTGATTCTAGATCTCGATAGCCGTCGCTACGCTCATGGTTTGCCACAACACGGTAAGCAAGCTTGTCGGTAATTGAATCTGTAAAATCAACACCCAAGCCATAAGTATTCCATGCCCCCACTTTACCGTTAATTGCAAGCGCTTGTTCAAATTGTGGCTTTTTCTCGACTAAGTTAACTACACCACCAGCTGCACCAATACCATAAAGGCCTGTAGCAGGACCTTTTAACACTTCAATACTTTCGATGTTGGTTAAGGAGCGTGTTGGGTTAAAGCTGTTCCCTAAGTCAGCACCACCATACATACCATCATAAGTATAGTTTACGCCTAGGCCACGAACCATTAGTGAATCACCAATGCCGTAGTTATTACCGGCCTGAGACAAACCACTTACGTTGCGTAGTGCTTCTTGTAAAGTCGCTGCGCTTTGCGAATCTAATAACTCTTTGTCAACAACAACAACGGCGGCGGGGGTCTGCATAAGATCCATATTAGACTTAGTTGCAGTTCCAGATTGCAAAATAATTTTATTGTGCTTGCCATAGACACTGATTTTTTCTATGTCATCAGAAGCAAAAGCCGTTATGCTTGCACCTAGTAAAGCCAACTTAACCGCAACACATGAGGCGGAAAGAACAGAAGAGCGAGAGTATTGCATTTTTAACTCCAAACTACGCAATTGGATAGTGGTGAAATAAGCCAAATACCTATTTCAGAAAATAATTTATCAGAGAGGGGGCGAAGTTTAGCAAAACAATAGTAATGATAACAACTATCATTTACATTTTAAATTTGTAATGTTTTTTGCAATACACGCAAAGATGATAATAAAGTGTAACGGATGGATATTTTTATTTAGCGAGAGTAATCTAACTTCGTTATTTCCTCGCTTCGCGGCTTACCCAATTTTGTAAACCGCATTAGATTAAAACAATCCTAGCAGCGTCGGATATAACTCATAACAGGTGAAGCTCACTTCAAGCCCAATCAAGACTAAAAGAAAACTGACCAGATGCCCTACTTTTACTTTTGAACAAACATAAGCCCCTAACGGAGCACCAACGACTACAATCGGTATTGCCGCTAGCAAATAGCCGTTTATTTCACTGGTGATCGTATTGAGGTGCCACGCATTGATGCTACTTCCGATCAATGAGGTAAACGTCATCACCACGACAGAGGTTGCAGTCGCCTTTTTCACATCTGCATTATAAGCGATCACCAACAAGGCAAAGAGTGCAATATCTGCACCCGACCCTACTAATCCACTCGCGATACCTCCGATTAACGCTACGGCCATAAAGCGTAGCATTTTAGGCTGGATAAACTCACTGCTTGGTTGGTGATGTGCCTTACGCCACCATCTCAAAATCAGTGTTAGTGCAAAGCAGAGCAACAAAAAACTAAAAATAGACTTAACGAGAAGCCTTGGTGCCAGAGGCGCGATATACAATAGGCTGAGCGTTACACCAAGCGCAGCCATTGGCAACGCCATTAAAATAACGTTTTTATATACTGGAATACGGCGACAGAAAATAGTAATGGTCGCGGCCGTCATACCAAAGCTTTGTATCGCGAGAGAAAATACCTTGGCAGTAGCGGGGTCTATGTCTAATAATTTAGTCATCACAGGAAACGCAACGGCGCCACCACCTAATGCCGTTCCACCAGCCACAAACGATCCCAACGCCATGGTAAGCGCAATATGGGATTCACTGATAATTTGGCCAAGTGCCTGATAAAAGCCTTGTACCCAGATCAACGTAGCGTACACACCCAGTGTAAAAAATAACGGCCACATTGTCGGTTTTGTTATTCGTTGCAACATCATTCATCCATTACTCTAAGAGCCTTTCCTTACCATTACAGTTACCTTGCTCGCATTGCCTTTGAGCGAACGCAATTAAACATGATGAGCACATTTTTTTCAAATTAATTTTACATTAAACATCACTCTATCTAGTCTGCAAGAAACACATCCTCAATAGTTGAAACGTACGCCTATCTCCCTTATTATAACTATAAATAATTACTTATTACTTTTTGTTATATCGGTAATTTGCTTATACCTAAAGGCTCAGTCATGACAGTAGAAACGGTGTTACCTCAAATATATCTAGATGCTAATGCAACAACCCCTGTATTAGAGCAAGCAGCAGACGCAGCATTGGTTACCATGAAAACCATGTTTGGCAACCCCAGCAGCAGCCATATTACAGGCCTTCAAGCGAAGCAACTGATGGAGCACACTCGCCAAAAAGCACGTGCTGTTTTAGGTTCTGGTCATGGTCGAGTGATCTTCACCAGCGGCGCAACCGAGGGCATCCAGACCGGCATACTATCAGCCCTTTGTGAAGCAAAAAAGAAGATACAGCCAAACAAAAAATATACGCTACTTTACGGGGCTACTGAACACAAAGCAGTGCCTGAATCACTCAAACATTGGAATCAAATTTTAGAAATTAATGCCGATGTCAAAGCCATCCCGGTTGATGGTGCAGGTAATCTGGATTTAGCGTTTATCGCCAGTGAAGTGCCTAATGCGCTAATGATTTGCACTATGGCTGTTAATAATGAAACCGGTGTATATCAAGACCTGAACAAATTAGAAGAAGTAATAAGAAAGCATAATTCAGATATTTTTTGGATGGTTGACTGTGTACAAGCCCTAGGAAAACGCAGCTTAAACCTAGCAAGAACAACAATTGACTATGCACCTTTTAGCGGCCATAAGCTATATGCACCAAAAGGCATCGGTTTTGTTTATATTCGAGAAACCGCGCCGTTTACGCCATTTATTGCAGGAGGCGGTCAAGAGAGCGGTTTACGCTCAGGAACAGAAAACTTACCAGGCCTTGCCGCACTGAATGTGATTTTTGACGAACTGCTAAAAGAAAATGACAGCCAATTTGCAAGCGTAGATAAGCTACACGATTTTCGCAATCAGCTGGCGCAAACACTTAAAGATGCGTTCCCGACAATTGTATTTAATAATCAATTCAGTAATAGCGTTCCAACTACACTAAACTTTGCAATTCCGGGATTTAGCTCAAAAGAAATCATGGATTTGTTCGACGCAGCAAACATCCGTGTCAGCTCGGGTTCAGCGTGCAGTTCAAAGGTAACGCGCAGTTTTGTGCTAGATGCCATGGGACTCCCTGTATGGCAAAGCGAATCGGCTATTCGACTGTCTTTTGGCCCTGCCACAACCCAAACTGAAATAGACGCGGCGTGTGAGCGCATTCTCCATTGTGCTCAGGCACTCGGTCACAGCTGTCTCATGCAAGCGGCGAATGGCGTTAACAATAAAGAAGCACTTGACGGCCTAGTACAATTTAAAGTGGGTGGTGCATGCTGTTGGCTGTTTGCAGATAAGCAGTCAAAAACGGCGATTATTATCGATCCACTTCCTGAGCTGGTAGAACGTCTTAATACGATACTGGAATGCCAGCAGCTGACACTGCTCGCCGCACTTGATACTCATGGGCACGCTGATCACGAATCGAGTCGAACCGCACTGAATTTACCAAAGCAAGCATGTAACCATTTAGGCTGGCCTACTCAAGCTACACAAATTGAATTTAAAGGCCAGTCACTTGAAGCGCTAGCTATTGGTCATTTCCGTCTTGCAAAACTAGCCACCCCAGGACATACGGAAGATAGCGTCACCTTTATGCTATTGGAGCAACAGCAAAGTGAGTACACCATTAGATACGTTTTTTGTGGTGACCTAATCCTGATGGGAGCACTAGGTAGAACCAACTTCTCCACCAGCTCATCACAAGCGATGCTGCACAGTATTCAGCTACTTGCTCAACTTATCGAAACCGATACTTTGTTATGTCCAAGCCACGACTACAACAATGAGTTTGCAACTACCCTAGCGGCAGAGTGTAATCGCAATTTGCTATTAAACAGTGTGCTTCAACATGACGTTGCAGTTGATGTATTTGTCGAGAAAAAGGCACAAATAGACAAAAACATTGTTGATGAGGCTGGCAGTGAGATCATGTGTGGCGCAGCGATTTGCAATAAAAACCAATTTGAATTGCACGAGTACACTACAAAAGAGCTCAATGCTCACATCGCTAACAACGAAGGTGTGCTGTTAATTGATATACGTGAACCGCATGAATATGCCCTAAACCACGACAGAGCATTTGATCAAAATGTGCCCCTCACCCGCCTTACTGACTTTATTTGCAAACATAGTCAAGACAAGTCGAAAGAGTTGGTGTTGGTGTGCCGCAGCGGCAGCCGTTCACAAGTTGCCGCACAAGCACTAGCACGACTCGGCTTTCATAATATCGGACATTTAAAAGGAGGGTATGCACTCATTCCATCAGCATAACCTGCCCTATTTCCTTTCTAAAGCCCCTACAGCACTTGCTATGGGGCTTTTTTGATCTCACTTTTTAACACTACCGTATGAATACTAAAAATGACTAATACCAATTCGCTTAATTAAGTGATCTATTCTGAGGCGAGAAAATCTTGTCGATAACCAGACGAAAATTTTGCTATTTAACCTGAGGTTTGGATAAGGAATGTTCCAACTCATTGTTGCTAAAGCACAACTTAGTTTTTTCCTTGTCTAGCCAGAGAGTTTTAGGGAAAACACCGCTTCCGCGTCCTGCTCTCGCTAAGGTACCTACATCCTGTAGGCAAGGCGAATTTACGCACCAATAGCTGGCTATTGGAAGTGAATTCAACGCAGTTAGCGCTAAAACTGGCTGCTAGAAAGACATTAATTATCCGCAGCTCAGGTTATTTAGTTGTTCTAAATGAGAAATTTTTTACGCAGTTAGCGTCAGATTGGCTCCGTCAAATTGAGCAAGTATTAGGACTAATTGGTATCAACCCTAAATGGCTCATAAGAAAGTAAACCTACCGTATAAAGTATGCCCTATTTGCGAACGTCCCTTTTATTGGCGGAAAAAATGGCAAAGAGATTGGGAAAAGTTCAAAGCGCTGTGCTGCTGAGCGCCGCTCGAGTATAGGGTATAACAATACGTAGTCTAGAACAACGCTTTGTAATATTTGCAAATTACAGAACAATAATATTGATAATCACTCTCATCTACAATATCATTTGCGCAAACTTAGATCATAGGGATTAATCATGCGCTCATTTAAATACAAATATCCAAGCCTTATTGCCAGTGTTGCATTGGCGTTGTCTTGCTCGGCAATTGCACAAGAGCAAACAAAACAAGATAAAGACGACATTGAAATCATCGAAGTTAGCCCAAGAGGCTTAATTTCGTACGTTAGTGCTACCGCGTCAAAAACAGCAATTCCTATCGTCAAAACGCCTGTCTCAGTTTCGGTATTAACAGCGCAACGTATTTCTGATTTAGGCGCAGAAACGCTGCAAGATGCGATTGGGTATGTTGCAGGTGTTTATAATGGGCCATATGGTGTTGATACTCGAGGCGACTGGTCTAAAATTCGTGGCGTCGACCCCTTACTCTACGTTGACGGCCTGCAAAAGCTTTTTGGCAATTACAACAATACCCGTACGAACCCTTATGCACTTGAAAGCGTAGAGATCTTAAAAGGCCCTTCATCAGTACTTTACGGACAAGGATCTACAGGTGGTATCGTCAACGCAGTATCAAAATTACCAAAAGCAGACACTGAAGGTGAGATCTGGGCACAAGTGGGCAACTACGACCGTAAGCAACTAGCACTTGATTACAACACCACATTTGGTGAGCAGCAAGAGTATCAAGCACGTGCTGTTGCCATGTATCGAGACAGCGGCACGCAGACCGATTATGTTGATGACAACACCCTGATGCTTGCACCAAGCTTTAGCTGGCTTGCTTCAGATGAAACTAAAATTACCTTACTTGCCAACCTCCAGAGAAATGAATCTGGCTCTTCAACGCAATTCTTCCCGCACGAAGGCACGATTCTACCGGCAAAATATGGCCAAATTCCCAGTGAACGTTTCGTCAGCGAGCCAGGCTGGGATAAATATGATACTGAGCAACAAGCGATCACCGCTATCGTGGAGCATAGCTTTGATTTAGACACACATATAAAGTTCTCCGGTCGCTACAGCGATAGTTCATCCGAGTACCGTACCATTTATTCTTGGCCGCCAAAATTTGAAGCCGACAAACGCACCGTTAAGCGTATCGCCAGCCTCACCGATTCAAGTGCACGTAGTGTGACGATGGATCTTCAATTCCATAAATATTTGGAACTGGATGTGGTTAAACTCTCTATGGTTTCGGGTGTTGATTACCAAAATGCGGATACAGATTCTGATCGCGGCCGCGGCGTTGCTGCACCACTAGACTTATATAACCCAGTCTATGGACAAAGCACTGAGTTACCAACAGCGGTTGTCGATAACCCAGAAAATACACTAAACAACAAGCAGCTTGGTGCTTATGCGCAAGTTACTGCGGAAGTAAACAGCTGGGTACTCAATGCGGCACTTCGCTATGATGATGTTTCAAATCAAGTGCAAACAGCTGGTGAAATCAAGAATAGTCAGAATGCCACAACAGGTCGGATCGGTGTGCTTTACCAATTTGAAAATGGCATAGCACCCTATGCTAGCTATTCTGAATCATTTAAGGCTGTATTTGGACAAAAACCACAAGGTGGCGCATATAAGCCGCTTGAGGGTGAACAAGTTGAACTTGGTTTGAAATATCAGCCAACGGGTACTGAACACCTTATCACTGCTTCTATATTTGAAATTAAAGACAAAAATCAAATACGAAAAGTTTCCCCTGAGTTTGTAGTACAAGATGGCGAAGTTACAGTAAACGGACTTGAGCTTGAAGCCCAGCTTGAATGGCAGCACCTTGATATCTATGCCGCTTATTCTTACTTAGATACAAAACTTTCAGATAATACTAAACTCTCAGCAACACCTAAGCACTTAGCTTCAATTTGGGCGACATACCGCGCAGACGAATGGCTTCCTGGGCTTAGGTTTGGTGCCGGTATCAGACATGTGGGAGAAACCTACGATGGCAGTCGTACAGTTGAGCTAAATGGACAAATACTGCATCAGCAATTAGTGACTGATAACTTCAACCTTATTGATATGATGATTGGCTATGACATTGAACAATATCAATTCAGTTTGCAAGTTGATAATGTCAGCGACAAAACGGTTATTACCAGTTGTTTGTCCCGTGGAGACTGTTTTTACGGACAGCGTAGAACCATTAGTGCTAACGTGAAATACAAGTTTTAACGGCTAAATTATAAGAACTAAATCGCCCTAGAACCGAGACCAATGTTCATAGGGCGATGACTTAAAACTGATAGCTAACAATAAAACTACCATCAGCACGCTTTTTATGAGACTCACCGCTTTCGCCGTAACCTGCAACCAACTTAACACTCCATCCAGACTGATTTATACCCGAGAAGTGATAGCTATAACTTAAACCTGCGCCATTGGTGGTTTCATCATCAAGTAAATCGATAATTGGCTCAAAAATACCACATGTAATATCATCATCTTCACATGCAGGGCCTGCATCTCGTGCCCCCAAAGCCCCTAACACCACGCCTATTGCATGTTTGTTATTATCAGACACCGCTTTCTCATAACCTACAGAAAACCCATCATCCAAACCAATAAGATAATTTCCATACCACCGACTATTACTATCGGTTTGTGGAAAAGTCAGTTCAACTTGACCAAAAAATGGATACCCGGTACCAACAGAGAAATCGACTGAATTAGCGATACTACTAGTACTGACTAACAGAGCTGACAAACCAAATGCCGCCTTTGTTAAAAATGAAAACATTTATCTTTCCTTTTATTATCAACTTTACAAAGGTAGCAGTGGACGTTCCCAAATAAAATACGGGAAGTGTAAGAAAGTGTTATACCAATTAGCTTATTTACACGAACCATTTCATAGTTTAACAATACTTATTAAGCTTAGTGTTAGATTTGCCCACAGAGGCTTTCGTGTATTAAGTCGAATTGGTATAGGTACAATCAAGATAGTAAAGTAGTCAATTCCGCTATTAGCTCATCCACATCGGCGCGATTCACTCCCATATGCGTCACAAATCGCATGCCTTGATATCCTGGAGTGATATTAATGCCCTTTGCCTTTAACTGCTTTGCTATCGTAAAAAGATCGATGCCAGCTTCCACTTCAGCGAAGATAATATTTGTCTGTACTAAGTGCTTGCATGGCTTAAACCCAGGCAGTTGCTCAAGTTTATCAGCTAAATATTGCGCGTTTTGATGATCTTCCTCTAGACGCTCTACATTATGTTGCAAAGCATAAAGACCAGCAGCCGCGAGCATGCCCGCCTGACGCATGCCGCCACCAAGCATTTTTCTAAGCCTTCTCGCCTTTTCTATCAATGCTTTATCACCAAGCAATAAAGAGCCAATCGGCGCGCCAAGTCCTTTAGATAAGCAAATAGTAAATGAATCAAAATGCTTTACGATTTCTGTGATATCAACCTTTAACGCGACTGCAGCGTTATAGACTCTTGCACCGTCAAGATGGAGCGTTAAGCCATGCTCGTCACACAGCGCTCTGGCTTGTGCGATATATTCTAGACTTAATACCTTGCCACCAATGGTGTTTTCTAAACTAAGCAACTTAGTTTTCGCAAAATGAAAATCGTCAGGTTTAATCGCTTGCTTAATTCTTTCTAAGCAAATACTGCCATCGGTCTCGTTTTCCAATGGTTGCGGCTGAATAGAGCCAAGCACAGCCGCTCCACCCGCCTCAAATTTATAATTATGCGCCTGTTGGCCACACAGATATTCATCCCCTCTTTCACAATGGCTCATCAGTGCAAGCAGGTTTGCTTGCGTGCCTGAGCTAGTAAACAGCGCAGCCTCAAAACCATGACGCTCAGCCGCAAACTGTTCAAGTGCATTCACTGTCGGATCATCACCATAAACATCGTCACCAAGCGGCGCGTCAAACATGCTTTGTTTCATGGCGGGGGTCGGTTGCGTAACCGTATCAGATCTAAAATCCATCAATCTTATCCTTGTCAAAAGAGGAGCGCACAGCATAACTGAAAAACGCGCATAGAAGTATAAAACAAGATGAAAAAGGGAGTTGTTCACTCCCTTCAAGATCCGTTACTTTTGCAGTGTTTACTGCAACCCGGGCCAAGTGCCATTATCAATGGCTTTAGGATAACCCGCATCCACTTTGTCAAAAGTAATGCTATATCTTAGATAGCGACCGTCAGTTAAGAAGAAATAAGCACGCGTGTCGTTCCACTTTAATGCTGCACTTATCTTTGTCGCATAGGCACCAAGTCCCGGCCAAGTATTATCGTTGATAGCTTTGGGATACCCACTGTCCACTCGGTCATCTCCCAAGTCATAGCGTAAGTATTGACCATCATCTAGGAAGAAATACACCTTATCAGACGTCCAACGAAGGGTTGCTGTTATTTTATTTGCGTAGGCAGCAAGCCCCGGCCAAGTATTGCTATCAATTGTTTTAGGGTAACCTGCTCGTACCTTATCGCTCTGTACGTCATAGCTCAGGTATTGACCATCCGATAGAAAGTAGTACACCGTACCACTGTCTTTATAAAAACTCGCTCGAATTTGTTCTGCATAATCGCCAAGTCCCGGCCAGTTGCCATTAGTCACCGATACAGGATAGCCATCATCCGTTTTATCTAACACAGTATCGTAACGCCAGTAGCGCGCATCTTCCGAGAAAAAGTAGCTTTTAGTATTGTGCCACTGATGCGCCGCACTGAGTTTCAGCTCAGTAACTCGATAACCAACATGCACACCCTGTTGCTCAAAGCTATAGTTATTGATGCCAGATACGGGCTGCGGATCTTGCCACTGGGCAACACCCGCAGGCAAAGTTTCAATCAGTTGATTATTTCGATAAACACGTGTTTGCGCATTCGCACCATTTAGCCACGTAAATAGTTTATTGGCATAATTGAGTTTACGCATTCCTAAATCACCGTACATCGGCGTGCTTTCAAAACCCGCTTGCACATTTGTTTCAATACCCATGTAAGATAAAATGGTCGGTACAATCGCTGTTTGTGCTGGATAGCCGTATAAACCAGAGAAATCGGTATTAGCAGGATTAACATCTTTTGAGCTAAATTCTTTATTCAACACTTTGTTGGTGGCGATGAAGATGGTTTTTTCCGGCTCAGTTTGCTCACCGTGATGACAGCCAACAACCGGTGTACGGCCATGATCGGTGGTGACCATCACCAACCAGTTCTCACCGTTTTGCTCTCTTGCTTCAACCGCATCGAGCAATTTACCCAGTCGCTTGTCCGCATCTTCTACCGATTTATTGTAGGCTGAACCAAAGCATAAGCTGTGGCCCACAGCGTCCGGTTCGTCTAAATGTAAAAAGACAAAATCTGGTGAGCCGTTATTTAATGTTGCCAGCGCTTTATTTAAATTATCATCATCGCTGCCTCCCTCCGATCTTCTGTCCATCAAGGCAACATCGTCACTGAAGAATTGCGTATGAATAGGTCCCCAAGTACTAAAACTTGAGATATCGGCGTTAGCATCATGTTCTGCGATGTAACGATAAAGGCTGGGATAGGCTTTGTTTGCTAGGCCTGAGTCGTTGCTCGGCACTTGATGCTTATTCACCCAAACCCCAGTTAAAATTGTCGCCCAGCCAGGGCCACTTTTGGTTTTTTGCTGTGTTTGTGTTTTTGCTATCCCGCCAGTGTAAGCTTGAGTTAGATATAGACGATCAAAGTTCGGCGTATTATTGGCACCAATTTTTTCGTATTGCAGGCCATCGATACCAATGAGCAATACTTTGTTTTCAAGTGCATCTGCACTTGCGGTAAATGAAAGTGCAAGTAATGCACTGCTAAGCACGGGTAATTTCATTATCTTTCCTTTAAATGTGAATTTCTGGACTAGTCCAAGAAAGATAATAAATCCCAAACATGAATAATCGTTTACAAAAAAATTACATGGAAAAATATTTTATCGCGGGTTTTGCTAACTAACCTGAGGTTTGGATAAGGAATGTTCCAACTCATTGTTGCTAAAGCACAACTTAGTTTTCTCCTTATCTAGCCAGAGAGTTTTAGGGAAAACAAGGCGAATTTACGCACCAATAGCTGGCTATTGGAAGTGAATTCAACGCAGTTAGCGCTAAAACTGGCTGCTAGAAAGGCATTAATTATCCGCAGCTCAGGTTAACTAGGTTTCGCTTCCAAACTTTCGCTTAGCTGCTCCAAGCTCTTACCTTTGGTTTCTTCCACAAACAAAAATACCAGCGCAAACGAAAGCAATGAAAACAGGCTGTACAATAAGAAGGTGGTGCTTGCTCCTAAATATTCAAGCTCCCACGGAAACACTAGTTGTACAGTAAAGCTGGCGGCATTATTAATCACACCGACAACGGAAATCGCAACGGCTCGAATTGCATTTGGAAATATCTCCGAAAACATTACCCACATGACTGGCCCCAGCGACATCGCAAACGACGCAACAAAAAGAGAAATCCCAAGCAAAACCAGTTTTGCTGGCATATTAATGCTGTGTGCGAAAATCACCGACTTGTATTGTCGGTACTCATCTGCAGTTAAACGCTGCTTTATCGCGTTATTAAATGCAACATCGGAGGTGAAAGTCTGGCCTAATATTGGCGCTAATGCATGCGCAGGAAAATCGGCTACTTCTGTCTTAATTTCAGCAATATGCGCTGTATTTAGCTGATAAGTTGCTTGCTTAAAGCCCCAGCTACACAGCGCCATACTAAAGCAAATGCCCGTTAATCCAATAAGTAACAGCGGCCGCCGTCCGAGCTTATCTATGGTCAATAGCGCAACGATGGTAAAAACTACATTGATAAGACCAATCCAAATCGCTTGCATAAATGCAGCATCAGTACCAATACCGCTTTGCTCAAAAATGGTCGGGGCATAAAAAAACACCACATTGATCCCGGTGACTTGCTGCGCGACGGCAAGCACAATGCCTACCAGCAAAGGGACACGAAGTCGCTTACTAAACAAACTGCCCATTTTGCGTGCAAGCGACAAACTACTCAGTTGCAGTTTAGGTAACGCGGCTTGAATAGCATCAAGTTGCTGTTGTGCATTGTTGCTACCAAACAATCGCGTTAATGTGCGTTTAGCCTCTAGCGGTTGATCCTTCATCAATAACCACCGAGGACTTCGCGGCAATAACAGTAACAACAAAATCCAAGCCAGTGCTGGCAGCGCCTCAACACCAAGCATCCAACGCCATGTTTGGCTATCTATTTGCCAACCAGACACCCACATTGCATCGCTATGGCTGAGCTGAAGTAAGAAATAATTAGTGAAATAGGAGATAAATAGGCCAACGACAATATTGAGCTGATTAACCGATACCAAACGCCCGCGCTGATCCGCTAAGCTGATCTCAGCAATATACATGGGCGCCACCATCAAGGAACAGAATGCCATTCCACCAATAAAACGCGCAATCACCAGTGCTTCAAACGAAGTCGCAAAAGCCGAGCCAATCGCGGAGACAAAATACAAACACGCGGTCATCAGCAATGTTTGCTTACGGCCAATAGCATCAGCCACCGGCCCTGCAATAAGTGTTGCGACCAATCCTCCTAAGGTAGGCGCACTCACGACAATCCCTTGCTGCCATGGGGTGAGCTTAAAGGCCTCGCTGATAAACCCAATTGCGCCCGAAATCACCGACGCATCAAAGCCAAAAATAAACCCGCCTAACGATACAATTAAGGTGTACTTCAATGCATTGGATATCGACAGGCTGGTCATCGCTTATTACTCTGCTTTTACGGCGATAGAATCGCGCAAGATTAAGGTTGGTGGGTAGAGATTTTCAACATCGGGTTGGTGCTTCTCTTTATACACATGCTTAAGTACCCAACGCGCGGCCGCATTGCCCATTTTACGAATAGGGTTATCTATGGTGGTGAGTTTTGGATAAAGATATTTGGTAAATAACACATCGTCAAAGCCTACAACGGAAAGCGCTGATGGGACATCAAGTCCTGCTTCTCTGGCCGCAGTCATCGCACCTGATGCCATCTCATCGTTTGCGCAAACCAAGGCACTAAAGCGCTGCCCTGTTTGCATTAAATGATTAAATCCCGCGATGCCATCGGTTTCATGATAACCGCCTTCAAATGAGAGCTTAGGATCAAATGACACATTGTATTCAGCTAAGGCTTTTTGATGACCAGCCAAACGCGCTTTGGCATCAAGCTTAAATAACGGTCCACTGATATACGCGATATCTCGGTGTCCGCGCTGCAATAGCGCCTCAGTCGCTAAGTATCCACCCAGTTCGTTGTCAGTATAAAAACAGCGCTCCGCCAACTCTGGAATGTGGCGGTTCACTAGCACCAGTTCTACATCTCGTCCCGCAAGCTCAATGAGATATTCATCACTGACTGCTTCTGCATGCACAATTAAAGCATCGCAGCGCCTATCCAATAAAAACTCGATGGCTTGTTGCTCTTTTTCTTCATCACTGTGGCCCGCAGCAATAATGGCATGTTTACCCGCCGTTCTCAGTGTACTCTCTATGGTGCTCATCATGTCACCAAAGAAAGAACCGTGTAGCTCAGATACCATAAGCCCCACACTGTTACTGCGGTTAGAAGCCAAAGATTGCGCGATGGCGTTGGGTTTATAACCTAACTCTGACATTGCCGCGAGCACCTTCTCTTTGGTTTTGTCACTCACCTTTGCATTGCCATTCATCACCCGTGACACCGTGGCTAATGATACTCCTGCAGCTTTTGAGACTTCGTAAATCGTTGCCATACCTATTACTTTTATTCCATCAGTTGTATCTGCGCACTATACCAATTTTGGCTCAAAATGCGCATAGTTTTAGACACTTGATTTACGCTCTAGCAGCATCGTTTGGTAGGCTTTTGCACTCGCCTTTAAGGTTCTTTGCTGAGTATGATAATCAACGTGCACAATACCAAAGCGTTGCGTATACCCCTCTGCCCATTCGAAATTATCCATTAAACTCCATGCAAAGTAGCCACGAATATCAACGCCCAGCTCCATAGCTTGATTAACCGCGAGCAGATGAGATTGGAAGTACGCCAGCCTTTGCACATCTAATACTTCGCCATTTTCCATTTTATCGTCAAAGGCCGCACCATTTTCTGTGATATAAAGTGGTGGCAACTGGTACTCAGCATGTAACTCCCGAAGCAATGCACAAAAAGAGTCTGGCACGACTTCCCAGCCCATTGTAGTGAGCGTTTTGGCACTAGGCTCAACTTGTTCATACCATCCATTACCATCAGATTGATAAATATTTCGGGTGTAATAGTTCACGCCAAGATAATCAATGGGAGCAGCAATAATCTCTAAATCTCCAGCTAGAATATCTGGTTGTACGTCCCTCGGGAGCTCGGCAAGTAAATCTGGGTACTGCCCTTCAAGAATAGGCTTGATATACCAGTGATTACAGTAATCATCCGCGATTTTTGCCGCTTCCACGTCACAATGCGCTGTAGACACAGGATCCGCATTGGCAAAATTCAACACAACTCCATGGAGGCTATTTGGGCAATGCGCTCTTAACACTTGCATCGCTAAACCATGAGCAAGAAGCAGATGATGAGCTGCTTGTCGTCCCGCCGCTTGGGAGCGCAAGCCCGGTGCATGAATACCTAATTCATACCCCAAATGTGCACTACAAAATGGTTCATTTAACGTGGTGTACGCATACACTTTATCGCCAAGCGCTTTACATACCACCTCGGTATACCGTGCAAATGCCACAGCCGTTTCTCGATTCAGCCATCCGCCCTTATCCTCAAGCGCTTGTGGCAAGTCCCAGTGATATAGCGTGACAAACACTTTTAAGCCTTTAACAACTAACGCATCGACCAATTGTTGGTAAAATGAAAGTCCAGCATCGTTAACCGTGCCATCATCATTCATTACTCTTGGCCAAGAAATAGAAAGGCGATAGGCGTCAACCCCTAAACTGGTTATGAGTTCAACATCTTGCTGCCATCTGGATACATGCTCACAGGCAATATCACCGTTACTACTATCCTTTATCGCGCCATCATGTTCACAAAACCTATCCCAAATTGACTCACAACGCCCACGCCGCTCACCTTCGATTTGAAATGACGAAGTCGCAACGCCGAAAATATAGTCTGCCTTCAACATGGCCGAGTGTGTTGGCAGGATAATTTTATTCATGGTTAATCGTTCCAAGTTATGTGTTCACGCCAAGGTACGAGCGTGTTGTGTTAGTCACAGTGCAAGGCAAAAACATTTTTTATTTGAATTCGTGTTCGCTTTCTGCAATCATCATTAAAAATGTAAGCGCTTTCATTTTTATAAATGTAAGCGCTTTACCAAAAAAAATCAACTAGGAGTTTGTCGTGAGCGTACCGTCTCAACCACAGGTTTCAGCAGCAATCGCCACAGGCCATACTGGTCAGTACCGATTTGCTTTGGGGGCCCTCACCTCACTATTTTTTATGTGGGGTTTCATTACTTGCTTGAATGATATTTTAATTCCGTATCTCAAAGGCGCGTTTGAGCTTAATTACACTCAAGCGATGCTGATCCAATTTTGCTTTTTTAGCGCCTATTTTGTTGTTTCGGTGCCAGCTGGTAAATTGGTTGGAAAAATCGGCTATCAAAAAGGCATTGTAACTGGATTACTTACCGCAGGCATCGGCTGTATGCTTTTTTACCCCGCGGCTGAAAGTGGTATCTACGGCGTGTTTTTATTCGCGCTATTTGTACTAGCGGCAGGGATCACAGTGCTACAAGTTGCTGCTAACCCTTTTGTTAGTGTACTTGGCTCTCCCGAAACCGCCCCAGCACGACTCACCATGACCCAAGCCTTTAACTCTCTAGGTACGACTGTCGCCCCATTTTTTGGCGCCATGCTCATCTTCAGTGAGGGAAGCACAGTTGAGGTGGGCAATGCCAGCGCAACCCAACTGCCTTACTTAATGTTGGCAGCCATGCTCGCATCATTGGCTTTGATCTTTGCCTTTATCAAACTTCCCCAGCTAAGTAATACTACTGAGGAAGTCACCACAGGTGAAATCAAAGCATGGCAGCATAAACATTTGGTGCTTGGTGCAATCGGTATTTTCGTTTATGTTGGGGCGGAAGTGGCAATTGGCTCAACACTCGTTAGCTTCTTACATCAACCGGACATTGGCAACATGACCGAAGCCCAAGCTGCAAAGCTCATCGCATATTATTGGGGTGGTGCTATGGTCGGACGCTTTATTGGCGCGTTAGTCATGCAGAAAATATCGGGTCGAACCGTGCTTGCCTTTAATGCAGCCTGTGCATTTGCATTAGTACTTATCGCAGTATTTAGCAGCGGTCAGCTCGCCCTTTGGAGCATTTTGGCGGTCGGGCTTTGTAACTCCGTGATGTTCCCGACTATCTTTAGCTTATCGTTGAATGGGCTTGGAAAACAAACGGCACAAGGCTCTGGTATTCTCTGTCTTGCTATTGTCGGTGGTGCAGTTATCCCGCTATTTCAAGGGATGCTAGCAGACGGAATCAATCTGCAGCTATCATTCTTACTGCCTGCTTTATGCTATATCTACATCGCCTACTTTGGATTAAAAGGCGCAACTCCTCAGCGTTTCAAGAGTAATTAAGACATGAAAACGAAAATAACCATGCTAAGTCTTGCAATGGCTATCGCAACCTTAACAGGATGTAGCGAAAGTCCAAATAAAACCAGTGTTGATACAGCTCGCCAAGTGGAAAACTGGCCAGCGCTGACGCCTGCTATCCAAACCGATAACAATCTAGAAGAAAGAATTCGGTCGATACTCGCTAAGATGACCCTGGAGCAAAAAATTGCGCAAATGATCCAGCCTGAGATTCGAAATATTACCGTCGCAGAAATGCGAGAGTACGGATTCGGCTCATACCTCAATGGCGGCGGTGCATTTCCTTACAACAACAAACATGCAACGCCTGCTGATTGGGTTAAACTTGCCGAAGCGCTTTATCAGGCATCGATTGACGATAGCCTAGATGGCAGCACTATTCCTACCATGTGGGGAACGGATGCGGTTCATGGCCACAATAATGTCATTGGCGCTACGCTATTTCCACATAACATTGGCCTTGGCGCGGCAAATAACCCAGATCTCATCGAGAAAATCGCCCACATTACCGCGAAAGAAGTATTAGCCACCGGGATTGATTGGATCTTTGCCCCAACGGTCGCCGTGGTACGTGATGATCGCTGGGGACGCACCTATGAAGGATACTCGGAGCATCCCGACATCGTAAAAGCGTATTCCAGCGCCATCGTTAAAGGCTTACAGGGCGACCCTAAAGCGGACTTTCTTGGTAAGAACCGCGTGATCAGCACGGTAAAGCATTTTGTCGGCGATGGTGGCACGGTTGCTGGCGACGACCAAGGCGACAACATCGCCTCTGAAAAAGCATTAATTGCACTTCACGCTCAAGGCTACGTAGGCGGACTTGAAGCCGGAGCACAATCGGTGATGGCGTCGTTTAACAGTTGGCATGGCGAAAAAGTGCATGGCAGTCATTATTTGCTTACCCAAGTGCTCAAAGAGCGAATGAATTTTGATGGTTTTGTGGTGAGCGATTGGAATGGTCACGGCCAAATAAAAGGTTGTACGAACGACAGCTGCGCAGAGGCCATTAATGCCGGCATTGATATTGTCATGGCGCCGAACGACTGGAAAGCCTTGTACAACAATACGCTAGCGCAAGCAAAAAGCGGCGCTATCGCGCAGTCTCGCATTGATGATGCAGTAAGTCGTATTTTAAGAGTTAAACTCCGTGCGGGACTTTTTGAAAAACCAAGTCCTGCAAATCGTCCATTGGCTGGCAACTCAGAAATCATTGGCGCAGAGTCGCACCGTAAAGTTGCGCGTCAAGCCGTACGTGAGTCACTGGTTTTACTCAAAAACAAAGATCAGCTATTACCACTTAAACCAAACCAACATATTTTGTTAGCAGGCGATGGTGCCGACAACATCGGCAAACAATCGGGCGGTTGGAGTATTACTTGGCAAGGTACCAACAACACCAATGCCGACTTCCCGGGCGGTACTTCTATTTATGATGGTATAAAGCAGCAAGCAGAAGCGGCTGGTGGCACCGTCACATTAAGTACTAGCGGTGATTTCGAAGATAAGCCTGACGTTGCTATTGTGGTATTTGGCGAAGATCCCTATGCAGAGGGCCACGGTGATAGAGCAACACTTGAATACAAGCCGTCTGATAAATCTGATCTCGCATTACTCAAACGTTTTAAACAAGCAGGAATTCCTACAGTGGCAGTGTTTATCAGTGGTCGCCCAATGTGGGTAAATCCTGAACTCAACGCATCCGATGCATTTGTGGCGGCATGGTTACCGGGGTCTGAAGGAATTGGGATCAGTGACGTATTACTTGCCGACAAAAACGGCCAAGTTAAGTATGATTTTACTGGCAAGCTTAGCTACTCTTGGCCAAAAACGCCGACACAAATCGTAAATTACCAAGATGAAAATTACGACCCGCTTTTACCTTATGGTTTTGGCTTACGTTATTCAGACCAAAATGTATTAGCAGATAATTTACCAGAGCAAATACAAACTCAGGCAAATCTCGCCAGCGGTGTAGACTTGCTGGTAAGATCAATCAATAAACCTTGGCAAGGCCATCTATATAGCAGTGCCGAAAATCAAGTGATAAATGCCAACACCCATACGCTTGGTGGTATTAGCTACCGCACAACGGACAGAGAAGTACAAGAAGATGCCATTCAGCTACTTTTTGACGGTAGTCGACGCAGCGGCTTTAGACTCGCTAGTGAAAGCTACTTTAGGGAAGACATTAGCCCAAGTATTCCAACCGACAGCGCCCTTACTTTTAAAGTACAAGTTGATGCAGCGCCAGATAAACCGGTTTGGGTAGCGATGAGCTGTGAAGGCGAAGCGGACGCAAACGGCTCATGCACCGCAAAAGTCGATATTGCTAAGCAACTTCAAGCTATGCCTTTAGCCAAATGGCAATCACTAAGCATTGACCTCAATTGCTTTACAGCCCAAGGCATGGACTTCACTAAAACCGTTGTCCCTTTCGAGCTTTCAACCGCTGGAATACTAGAGGTAACGCTATCTGAGATACAGATCTCTTCAGAAGCATCACCAACACTAAGCTGCAATTAGTCCCCTTAACACGATGTGGGCACGAGGCTGTGTTCACATCGTTTTTTAGTGTCTAATGAAGCAACTTTAATGTGGACTAGAATTTAAGAGATCTAAGGTAAGCCAATTGTCTGATGCGCTCGTTTATTCTTTTTACAGGGCACAAACAAGCGATTTAAAAAGTCACACCAAGAGCACACTTGCCCTCACCTGCTCAATTTAATACTCTACTTTATGAGCTAACACCAAGGAAGCCAGAGTGTCAAACATAGCCGAACAAGTGATTAGTACCTATCCACCTGCTGCACAAGCAAAAATCAGGGCACTGCGTAGCCTCGTTATGCAGGTTGCCAGTGAGCAAAACTTTGGCGCGGTGATTGAGGCAATAAAGTGGGGAGAGTTAAGCTTTAGTGTTAAATCGGGTAGCCCTTTCCGTATAGCTTGGAAAGCCAAAACGCCTACTAACTATCACCTTTATTTTCACTGCCAAACGAAGCTAGTTGATACATTTAGAGTACTATTTTCCGACGAGTTACAGTTTGAAGGAAACCGAGCGCTAGCCCTTAAACTGGAAGAAGACATGCCAGCCGCGCTACTCTACCGCTGTATCGCCATTGCAATGGACTATAAAAACCTCAAAAACTTACCTTTACTCGGACAATAACAACCAATCTGGGTAAACCTTGCCCGGAGCGAAAAACCCACCGTTACCAATTTTTACAACCGTGTACTTCTTACCTGAATAAAACGTGAAAAATTTACCCCATTAAAACACGAAGATTAAAAACCAATTAAATTCAATAACTTAAACATTTAAATTTGTGGTTCGAGCCTTGCTTACATAGTGATAGATAAACAATGTAGATGCATTTCGCCATTCAGCATTGGAAACCACCAAAACCAACTAGCGCAAATAACAACATTAGGAGCATAAAACATGACACCACAACCCGAGCTGCAAGATAGTTTTATTGATTTCGTGAACAAGCAGCAATTTCCATGCATTTGTGGTGGTAATAGAGCCGAATTAGCATTTAACCATGTTGAGGTTTTAGGTTTTGGCGATCTCACCTCAAGACACAACAACTTTAGTTTGATAACGAGCCTCTATTCTTTTGTCGAAAAGGTAGATTTTGACAGCATGAAAAGTGCCGCGTTTGTGGCGGTTTTTGAGCAGAGCCAACACTTAGATGACAGCGACTTTAATAAGTCTGTTTGGCGTAAACTGCAGGAATTGCAAAACCTAGTTTCGCAGAGCACTCCTAGAGGGCCGCATTCTCAATCGTCAGATTGCAGCAATAATTTTCATTTTAATTTGGATGGCGAGCCGCTTTATATCACTTATTTAAGCCCTACAAGCGCATCGAGAAACAGAAAGTTTAAGTACCCAGCGATTGTTTTTAACTTAATGCCTCAGTTTGAGGTCCCACAGAGTTTCCGTGTCGTCGAATCACACGTAGAAACCCACAGAATTTAATGCACATTGTACCAACGGAGAGGAACTAGATATGAGCAACATCATGGTAATCGATTTTATTATTTACGTCGTCATTGGCATATTAACAACTTTGGGTTGTTTTGGCTTAATGAGTGCTTCAAGCGCTTACTCAAATCTAAGTAGCCCAACCAGTCGCACTAAGGCGAGTAAGCCTGCTGCAGTGCGGAGCTAAGCAATGCCGAATTCAAGCTTTGCTCCCTTTAACTACTCGCGGTAAAAGGGAGTATGCTTACATTTTTAAGCCACTCAAACTACTTACCGGCGGCAACTAAACCGGCGCCAAACCCAAAAAACACGCCACCGCTCAATTTGTTCATCATCGTCATGCTCTTCGGTGACGACAATTTAGTCTTAGCAAGGCCAGAAAACACCGCATAAGAAATATGCACTATAAACACCAGCAGGCTAAAGGTAAAAACCAGCAACATAAATTGCGGCAAAAAGGCATTTTCCACATTGATAAATTGCGGAAAGATAGACATAAAGAAAATAACAGCCTTAGGGTTAGTGATCGAAACAAAAAAGCCTTCTAAAAAGCATTTTTTCATCGAACTGGCAGCAATAGACTTGCCTATTTTACTTTCACCCTTAGTTCGCCACATTTTGTAGCCTAAATAGAACAGATATGCAGCGCCAATAAATTTAACGACCGTAAATGCCAACACGGAACTGGCTAAGATCACACCTAAACTTGATGCCGATACCGCGGCGACAATCAAAATCCCGAGCGCGACACCACAAATACCAGCTAAAGACTTGGCAAAGCCTCTTTGAATTGAGTTATTGATAGTCAGCATCACCGCAGGCCCTGGTAATAAAATGGTCGCCAAAGCGACACCTACAAACAGAAAATAATTGTCCACAATATCAACCCCGCAAACACTCGTACGAATCTCACTCACCGCATCATCACACTAAATCATGAATTTACAAAGTAATATGCGGTAAGTGGGGCGACGAACTGAGTTTATCAAAAATATTCATCTTCGAACTCAGCCTAATCGTTATTTTATGCAATATGCGCTTGGATGAGCGCGACATAAAGTCGCCCCTACTGAAGTAAGTAGCTTAGAGCCAAAAAAATGCAGATTCATCGGTCTGCATTTTTATACCAGTTGTATTAAGTAAATGATCTATCTTGAAGCGGGGAAATAGCTTTAGTAGCAAGGCAAAAATTTTGCTATTTAGTTGTTCTAAATGAGAAATTTTTAACGAAGCTAATATGCTATTTCACCCTTCAAATTGATTAGAGAATTAATTCAATTGGTATTATGCCAATTTGCTTAATTAAGTGAAATTGGCTTTAGTGAACGGATACGCAAAAGATCACTCAAAAGTATACCTCACACCAACCGAGTATCTTGGACCGTATTGACGAGCAAATAAGAATTGCTCTTCATAACGACCATATCCTTGCTCGGTTTCATTGTTTAAGTTTATACCTTCAAAGAACACCGTAAACTGCTCATCAATATCGTAATTCACACTAACGTCCCATTGACCGTAAGACTTGGCATATTGCGGTGGTGCATCTGCTGAGCCTTGCGCTTGACCTACCCCGATAAGATAAGCGTCACGCCATGCGTAGGTTAACTTCACCGATAACCCGTCTTTTTCGTAAAATGCTTGGAAGTTAGCTGAGTCACTTAATCCCGTCAGCGGTGCTTGCTGCACTAGGCTTTCACTATCAAACTCAACATCGCCATCAACAAAAGTTGCGTTTACACCAAGGCCAAATCCCGTTTCACCAAATAAGTGCTGTACCGCCACTTCAAAACCATCAACCGATTTGCTATCGGTATTTTGTGGCTGGCTGATGTTCCATACCATCAAAGGATCGTCACTGCTTGGCTCAATTTTACCATCGGCATTACCGTGACCATTGGCGAGCATTTGCGCAAAAATGGCATCACTGGTTGCCTGCTCTCCACGGGCTTCAATATCTGCAATCGCTTGTTTATACCTTGGACCATTGTAAACATCGTAAAGACCTTCAATCGTGGTTTGCGTGATTGTGGTTTGAATAAAGTTATCGACCTCTTTTTTGAAGTAGCCAAGTGACGCGTAACTTCCTTCGTTGTAATAATATTCAAGTGAAAAATCTAGGTTGGTCGACTCAAACGGTAATAGATTTGTATTGCCTCGAGAGCCAGTTCTTGCTCCCGGTTTTGGGCTGCCTGACAAACTTCTGCCACCCGCAAGATTGCTAAGCGGCGCACGCGACATTGTTTTGCCCCAAGACGCTCGTGCAATTAAATCTTCGGTGATATCAAAACGCACATCGATCATCGGTAATAGAATGTCGTAATCCCCTTCCTGCGTTAAGAAATTGTCATCACCGCCCGCAGCGTATTGCATAATCCATTCAGATGGACTGTCCCAATTCACTTGCGTTTCCACACGCTGACGCACCACACTTGTCACATCCGTTTGTTCATAGCGCAGGCCTGCGTTGATCTGCACAAAGTAGTCAGAAAATTCAAACTCCCATTTGGATTGCAAGTAGATGCTGTCAGTGGTTTCATCAACTCTACTTTGGCTGTCTATGCCATCAAAATAGGCATCCGCCGAGTAGTAGTCAGCACCGATCACATCTTCTGTAAGATACGCAAGCTGCCTTGCAATAGCTTCATCAAAGTCATAGGTATAGTAATACCCCGGCTGTAAGTCACTGCCACCACCAGCGAATTGGTCTAGCAAATCGCCAGTTTCATGGCGCGTAAACATGCTATCTGGGAAAATTTCTTTAAACGAAGGATTAAAACCCGGTCCTCCTCGTAGACCACTCCACGCTTCATACCCCCCAGTTGACTGTTCAGTGCGAGCTGCACCAAACTGCACACTCACTAGGCCAATATCAAAACTGTCGTTAAACCAAGTGGTATCAAGTTGTAACTGCTCGACTGTCGCCTCTCCGGGAGAATGGATAAATTGGCTAAAGTTAGAATCAATTTCACTTGCCATGAGTTCATTCGTGCCATTTTTCCAAAGCACATTTGCATGTGGCACTTCGCCCTGCCGATAATCATAAATCTTAGTGAGCAACTGATCTGAGCCTAAGATGATTTGACCGTCACTACCCAAACCTTTATCTGCGCCATTATCGGTTTCGTTTTTCGAGTCGTGATAATCAAGCTCTACATGCCAATTATCGTTAATTTGCCAGTCCAGATTTAATCCAAGTGAACGCGCCTCGACTTCCGTCGTATTTCTATTTGCAGTGAAAGATGCATCATTACCGCCAATATCGGCATAAACCGCGGTGCCATTGGCATCTAACTCATAGGCATTTATATTACCGCCAAACTCATTCCAAATACCCCACCCCACCGTATTAGAGCCAGTTACGGCAAGGCTTGCCGTATAATCTAAGGTGGCAACAAAACCGTTAGTCGGTGCATATTGAAAGGTAACTTGACCGTTCGTTCTTTCTCGCTCTAGATCTTCAATGCCGTAGTTCATGTCTTTTGGAAAAAAGTAATTTCCGACTTTATTACCCTCGGCATCTTCAGCACGGTCATCAATGATTTTAGACGGGTCTAAATCAGGTAGATCAACATTGGCCTGCCAGCCTTGAATATTGGCTTGCTGCTTTTGAAAATCACGTTGCTGATGGGAGAAGGAAAATCCAAAACCAAAGGTTTCATCGGCAAAGGTATTACTATAAACCGCGGAAACCTCAGGTGTAACATCATCTCCCGCTTCGTTAGAGGTATCAACAATCGCCTTTGCTGTTGCGCTAAAGTGCTGCCCTGGGCGTTGTAGTGGCTTAGCTGTGACAATGTTGACCAAAGCCCCTAAACCGCCACTTGGTACATCAGCACGTCCGGTTTTATATACCTCAAGCGCACTCACACCTTCTGCGGCTAGGTTTTCCAAGTTATACGAGCGAGTATTACCTGTGCCCGGCATTTGACGACCATTTAATGTCACCAAGTTAAAATCAGGCCCAAAACCACGTACGGTAATTTGGCTGCCTTCACCGTTGGCACGGCTGACCGAAACACCAGTGATCCGTTGTAAAGATTCGGCTAAGTTGGTATCTGGAAATTTCCCCATTTCCTCTGCCGAAATGGCATCCATAACCCCCGATGCGGAGCGCTTTAAATCCATTGAACGGATCAAACTTCCGCGGATCCCTTTCACTTCAATCACTTCGACTTTTTCTGCTGTTTGTTGCTCTTCTGCTTGAGCTATGCTGACCATTCCCGCATTCATCGCTATTGCTAGCGACAACTGAGCGGCAAGCTTACTTTTATTGAATTGTTTGTTATTCATGACTGCCCTGCGATTCTATTCTTGCTGCTGGATCACCGAGTTCAAAGCACTATTGGCGATCCACACTGGCTTATTGACTGATGATTTCAACATTGTCTATGCGGTAAACGGCGCCTTCGCCCATTCCCCAACTGGGGAATACCATCAAGACATCAATGGCACTAATATCGAGTCCTGCATCGTACAAAGCTTGAAGTGGAAACGTATACGTTTGCCATTTGCCAACTTCTGGAGCTTGACCTTCAGCGCTTTGATTCAGAGCAAGCTCTACCGCTGCACTGGCATCATTTGACTCAATTTTAAACAGCCATTGAGCGTCGATATTTGCAGGTGCTGAAGTCACTTTCATATCAAACTTAACTACGCCAGTTTCTAGTAAATGGGAAGCATCATAATAGACATCGTCATCCGCTAAGAACCCCATCACAGTTGGGGTTGCACCAATAACAAATTGCGCAACTTGACCATGGGCTGCATCTTCGTCCACTTCGATTGTGGGTGTAGAGCCACCACAGCAATCCCAAATTGACCACTGCTCAGCAGCTTGATCTTTGAATAAGCTTAGACCACCACTCGCCTTGTCACCGTCAGGATGAAAGATTTTTGCGTTATCAACACGATAAACCGCACCGCTACCTGAGCCCCAAGCTGGGAAAATCATCACCACATCAATTGCACTTGGATCAAGTCCTGCCTGAGCCAAAGCTTCAATTGAGAAAGTATAGGTTTGCCATTCACCGGCCTGTGGCGCTACACCCTCTTGTGATTCAGATAGTGGTAGCTCAACCGCACTCGCGGCATTGTCAGACTCAATTTTAAGTAGCCAAGGGGCATCAGGCGTTGACGGTAGGCTCATGACTTTCATCTCAAACTGTACTACGCCACCTGCTAAAATTGCAGTTGCATCAAACGGCTTTCCAGCTCCGCCCACTTCCGTTCGAGACGAAAACCCCATTACCGTTGGTGTGTCACCAATCGTAAATTCAGCAACAATACCATGCGTCGCATCGTCAGAGACTTCAGCTGGTGTCGAGCCACCACAACAATCCCAAAGCGGCCACTCAGCGTTAATGGCATTTTCAAATAAGGTCAACGAAGGTAAGTTTGTATCCTGTGCAATCTCAACCTTATCAACACGATAGATAGCACCATTTCCGGCACCCCATGCTGGGAAGATCATCACTACATCAATGGCTGACACATCAAGTCCTGCGTCAGCCAACTGCTGTAATGGGAAGGTATAAGTTTGCCACGAGCCTGCGGCTGGTGATTGTCCTTCAACGCTTGCAAAAAGATCGAGTTCAGCAGCGCTAGAAGCACCTTGGCTTTCAACTTTAAATTTCCATGCTGCGCTTGGGTCTGAAGGCATTTGTGTCACTTGCATATCGAACCGAATATAGCCCGCTTCTAGCATACTCGTTGCATCAAATGGCGAGGCTTTACCGCTTGGATCTGTGATAAATTCGGCACGGCTGGTAAAGCCATTTACGGTTGGCGTCTCACCGACCATAAACTCAACAACATTGCCACGGCTTTCGTCTGCAACCAGTGCAGGCGTAGAGCCACCACAACAATCCCAAGCTGGCCAGTTAACGTTAAAATTATCATCAAAGATGGTTAGGTTTTTAGCGGTACCCGAAGAAGGTGGCGACGGAATAGGTGCTTCGCCTTCGACTAACGCATCCTCAAGGTCGTCGTAGCCTGGGCGCACCGTTTCACATCCTTTGCCCGTTTCAGGATTAGAGCCGCATTCATACACCCTGACATAGTCAACTACAAACGATTGTCCGTTCACAAAGGCGTCCGAGTCGATACCTTTATTATTAACGTTTTCTGGCCAATCACCGCCAACGGCAAGGTTTAAGATAAGATGAAACTGTTGATCAAAAGGCGCACTATCCCAATGAGTAACCAGCTCGCCAGAGCCTTGCTCGTAGTATTCAGCAAACCATCCACGGTGTTTTAAACCAACCGCTTCTTGCTTTGAGTTGTAACGAACCTCCGATTGACGTTGCGTGGCATAGAGATAACCATCAACGTACCAACGGATCTCACCCTCTTGCCACTCCACAGCATAGGTATGGAAGTCATCGGCTGGATTTACGCCATCAGGTATGGCGTATGCTTTACCGGTGTGAACATTATTAGGCCAATCACGGCCGTAATGCAGCGTGCCATGCACGTTAGATTCAACCGAGCCGTCTTCATTAGCGACCTTGAGGTTTACCGCTTCCATGATGTCTATTTCACCAGACTTGGGCCAGCCACCGTAAACCTCATCCGTAGGCAACATCCAAAACGCGGGCCAACTGCCTTGCCCGCTTGGTAGCTTGGCTCGCATTTCGAATCTGCCATACTTAAAGTCTGCTTTATATTTGGTGTTCAATCTTGCCGAGGTATACGGCAGTTGTGCGCCTGCTTGCGCAGGGGTAGCGACAATATTCAGCATGCCATCGGCAATAAACGCGTTCTGTTCACTGTCGGTGTAACACTGTTTTTCATTGTTGCCACCGCCGTCGCAATTTACCTCGTGCGTCCACTTAGATGTGTCTATCGCATCGCTATCAAATTCATCGCTCCACACTAGCGTCCAATCTGAAACTGGCGCTGTGGTATCAACGGATTTATAATTAGTTTCTGTCTCGGCGCTTCCGCCACATCCCGCTATGATAGCCACAGATATTGCGGTGCATAGCTTTGTTAATTTTCTTGCTGCAATTTTCATCAGTTACCCCGATGCAAAACGTCGTTGTCAAATGGTTGAATACTAAGAACTTTATTATTTAACCTGAGGCTTAGATAAGCCGTCGATTAACTCATCGTTTCTCAGAGCAGGTTATTTAGCTATACGCTGGAAGACTACTCAGCGCGTTCCTAGCAACAAATGTAAGCGCTTACAAATGGAGTTAAAAAAACACACGCAAAATGTAAGCGCTTTCACAAAAGTAAACTAAGTTAATTTATTCGTCAATATTAAATTGTCATAAGGTGAAGATCTGCATGCCATAAATACAGACTTAACAGATCAGTAGCATCTAATAAAACCGCAGCAGAAAAAGCTGTAAAGGGGCTTTACATGTTTACGCAATCGCTACATCAAGATAAATCATACGCTTTCGCTTGGTTGACAATACAGTTAAACTCACTGAGATTATCGAACCTGAGCTTCGGATAATTAATGCCTTTCTAGCAGCCAGTTTTAGCGCTAACTGCGTTGAATTCACTTCCAATAGCCAGCTATTGGTGCGTAAATTCGTCTTGTTATCCCCAAAACTCTCTGGCTAGACAAGGGAATAATTTTACGTGAGTTAAAAACAATGAATCAGCTCATTCCTTATCCAAACCTCAGGTTGAGAGCAAAAAATTAGGGGCACGTTATGAAATCATATTTCCTTTTAATTGCAGCGGCAGGTGTTATGAGTGGTTGCATGACCACCAACCCAAGCAGTAACCAGCGCCTCTGTGAGACGACATTACACAATTACATAAAATATCGAGATTCGGATTCGGCACAAGCATACCAAAGTGTTTTTACACAGGATGCAACATTTAGTATCCCAGCACTCAATATCAATATTACTGGTGCTGAAGAAATAACAATAAGGCAGCAACAAGCCATAAAAACAACAAAAAGTATGCACATGATAACCAGTGCCGATATTCAACCTATCGAGGCAAATAAGTTTAGTGCTAAAAGCTACTTTGTTCTTTATCAGCAGCCAAAATCTCAATCAGATGCCCCAATCACCGTATTTAACGGAGTGTATGAAGACGAGCTTAAAGTAATCGATGGCCGATGCTTAATCAATCACCGCCTTGTTAACGTGATCAAAAAAGAGACTTGGCATTAGGCGTTATTAACCCGGTTATTGTTTATGGCATTGTGCAATTTTGTACAAGACTTTTTGAGTGAAGACAGATACGCTCTTAATCAATGGGGGAGAGAATTATGCAGCACTCAAAGTTTAGTTTTCACCGTGAACTCGGTGGCCTAGAAGTACTACACAACATTGATAAGCAGGAAGACTTTGGTAGACATAGCCACAGCGGCTATACGCTTGCCCTAGTAGATAGTGGTGCGCAGCGATTCTACCGCAGTGGCGGTGAACACTTAGCTAGTCAGCATAGTGTCATTTTGATTAATGCAGAGCAGGTGCACGACTGCAGAAAGGCGTCCAAAGATAAGTCTTCATACCGTTCACTCTACCCAACGCCTGAACTATTTAATCAGTTTCTTGGTGATGGCAAGGCAATGGCTCCTTTTTTCCATGATGCAGTGGTACACGACCGAGCGCTTGCGGCACTCATGAACACCACTTTTAACGTCTTAGAATGTGATACCAGCGTACTTGAAAAGCAGTCTCAACTTATTACTCTGCTATCTTATTTAAGCAATAAGCAAGGTAAAGTTACATTCGATACAAAAATCCCTTCGGTGAAGCAGCGAATTACCACAGCACGCCATTTTCTTTTGGATAATTTATTTGAAGATGTATCACTCGACTCCTTAGCGAACCTTGTCGGCATGAGTCCCTTTTACTTTATTCGCGTGTTTAAGGCCCACACTGGCCTCACTCCCCATGCCTTTCAAATACAACACCGGCTTAATCATGCCAAAGCATTATTGCGCAGTGGCAAAAGTGTTTCCCATGCAGCATTAAGCGTAGGCTTTTATGACCAAAGCCATTTCAACCGTCACTTTAAAAAGAATATGGGGATCACTCCCAGTCAATATAGCAAGGCTTGTTAATATGAAAGTCGCAGTATGCAAAGGCTTTTGGGATATGTTGCCATTAAATCTCGCCGTGCTTCCTTGGGGAATATTGTGTGGCTCCCTTGCCGTGCAAAATGGCTTTACGCTGCTCGAAGCACAGTTAATGTCGTTATTAGTTTTTGCAGGCTCAGCGCAGTTAGTGGCAATAGAGCTTATTGCCAAAGACACCGCGCTTATCACCTTGCTTGCGACTACCTTTATTATTAGCGCGAGACATTTACTCTATGGCCTTGCGATCCGCAACAAAATGATGGATAAGCCCCTTAAATGGCGTGGCCCCATTGCGTTTTTTCTCACTGACGAATTGTTTGCGTTTTCCCATCACCACCGCGCCTATCAAGGCAAACTTCGGCTCGTGTATGCGCTCATCGCAGGTGGTAGCTTTTATGTTGCATGGAATCTGTGGACGCTCATTGGTATCGTCGCAGGTCAGTTTTTACCTGACTTGACCAACCTTGGCTTAGACTTCGCGATTGCGGCAATATTTATTGCTTTAGTGGTCCCGAGTATTAACGCATTACCCGTGTTATGTGCCTGTTTAACGTCGGCAGTAACTATCTTAGTATTCAAACTGATCCATTTTGAATTTGGTTTAATCGCCTCAGCACTACTCGGGATGTCGGTGGGATATGTGCTACAAAGTAAAAAGGAGCGTGTATGATCACCACTATTTTAGCCATGGCTTGCGTCACGTTTGCAACTCGGTATTTATTTTTGGCAAAACAACTGCCTTTTACTATCGGCCCTAAATTACAGCGCTTTTTAAGTTTTAGCGCCCCTTGCGTACTGACCGCCATTTGGGTACCCATTGTATTTATTCAAGACAAGCAACTTGCCATCACGCCAAGCAATCCCTATTTGGTCGCCGCAACGGTTGCGGTAATACTGGCGTTTCGCTTTAAAAACCTCTATGTCACCACGTTTGGGAGCCTAGCTGTGTTTTACTTGCTGTACTAAATGCGAAATGGTTACAGCCGTTGGATTAAATCCCAAACACATAAGTGCCGTTTCATCGTGTGCTTTACTTACGCAAGCCAAAGCGCGCTGGTTTAGCGCTTCGAAGCGCCCCGTCACATGAGCTTCACGGCCAATCGCAGCAAGTGGAAATACCATATCGCCTTGCTCAACTTCGATATTTACGTCTAGGCCATTTGCTACTCGTAGCGTCATCCAGCAACCTAATTTTCTGCAAACATGAGTGACCACCCCTTTTACGGTCACAAGGTTTGTTGTGTAGTCATTGAGATTTGGCAATATGTGCTCTGCCTCGACTAACTTAGACATGTCTGCACCACCGGCAAATTCTAGCGGGCTAGAAAAGCTAAACCGAGAAAATACCGCCAAAGAGAGTGCTGTTAGTTTTATCGTATCCTTCATCATTGCGACTCCATAGCTTTTATCACTATTACCTCATCAATTGCTTACTCCTATAAAAAGTTATGGAGCATCAAGCATATAGCTATATAAAAGTACAATTCGCAACTAAAATCAACACAAAAGTTAATAAAAGGTAAATTTAGAAATTAAATGTTTTTGAAATTGACGCCACAAATGTAGAATCTGCATAGGAATCAATATCATTGCTTTCATAGCCCAATGAAAAAGACCAAGTGCTTATCGAGTAAGTTCCAGTTAGATGCCAGTGGGTATAGTCATCATCACCCGACTCCCATTCGTATTTATCACTATCAAAGCTCATTGAATGATCAACCCCGAGCGTCAGTGACCACCGCTCTGTGATTGGGATACTATGCGTGAGCATCACTATCCCGTGAGCAGCCCCAGTTCCAAAGTAATCCCATGCATACCAAAAGTCTAAGTTTGTCTGGCCATAATTAAACTTTGCATAGGCTTCTGCGTAGTTGTAATCAGCACTCACATCATCACCATGATAGGTATATTGAGTAAGGCCAACATCAAGTTTTAACTTTTCAATTAGCGTAAATTTGTAGCCACCATACAGATCTCCTTCTACATCCGTACCATCGCCAAAATCTACTTGAGACACCCAGCCTCCAGCATACCAACCACTTTTTCCAAACCAATCTAAACTGACTTGAAGCGCTTCGTCTTCCTTAGTTTGACTTACGCCATTAAATAAGTAATCGGAAGCCAATGTTACGGTAGAAGATGTCGCCGCATTGACAAATAGTGGAGTAAACAACAATGGCAGCAGCCAGTATTTTTTCATCTTTGAAATCACCCTTTAATTGCAGTCATTTCAAGCATAGACCGCCGTTTCCACCCTGTCACTGATACAGTTTTATCCGCTTGTTAACGTGCTTGGCATGATTATTTTCCGTTTTATAAGCGTTTGGCTGGCGGTAATAAAAAAGTACTCATTGATGCTAGAAGGCGAGTAAGCAGGTACATAAAGTGCGCTGTGAGTTATCAATAAATCACTCCGCTTGCAGGACAGCACCTAATGGTTCTGTTAGGATCCGTTTTTTGCCTGTAAAACCTTTGGAAAAGTCCTTGAAATTGTCATCTATGTTTCGCTTACTGGCGTTACCCACACTGCTATTTACACTGACAACCCATGCCGCATCTGTCTATGTACAAGCTGGGCCGGGGAGTTTTAATCATGCCGCACTTGACCTACTCGCCAGCCGCCAGTCGCAGGAGTATGAGCGTTTTTACTCGGGCACCCCGGAGCATACTTATGCCAATGCCGCGCAAACGCAGAGCTGGGCTTTCAGCGCGCTGGCCAACTCCACTATTGAAGGACAACTGGTCCCAGCCATTGTCAATGCGATGCGTAACTACAAGGTAACGGAGCTGAGTGCCGCTGTGCATATGCCCATCGAAATGTGTGTTTTTGGATTGAACAAGACAGCTAAAATTACGCATGCAGCATCCCACCCGGCAGCCCTGAACCAAATTGGTCATTGGCTCAATGCTCATCAGGTACAAACCAAGCCCGTACCCAAAGGCACCAACGAAGCGGCTCGCTTACTTGCAAATGGACAATTTGACCAAAACACCGTTGCCGTAGGTAGCTGCGCACTTAAAGTGGTTTACCCTGAGCTGACACTGCGCGAAGTAAGCGTTCAGGATAACGCGGACAACCATACGCTGTTTGGTCTGATGAAAATGGAAAAACGATCTCAGCCGATAAGCGAAGATGAAGCTCGCGCCGCGCTGGCACAGATCGTTGAAAAGGCGAATGCATTGGTCAAAACGCGAACAGACTCTGTAGAGGAGTTATTCTCACATATCAACCAACGCCTTGCTCAGATGCAGCCTGTAGCACTGTTTAAAGCACAACAACACAGGCCAATTGAAGACTTATCCCGTGAGGCCACTGTGCTCTCAAAAGCGCTAGAGCAAGCCCGCCAGCAATGTCTGGATAGTGCAAGCGTTGAGGCGTTTTTCCAAGCACAAATGGATGCTGCAAAGGCGATTCAATACAGATACCGGGCACAATGGCTAGCTGAAGGCGTACCAAACGAAGACGCCAATTTGGATCAGCTAAGAAGCACATTAAATCAGCTTGGTGCAGCCATTCTTGAAACTCTGACCCAGCATCTTGCCAAGCACGGTAACCTCACGGATGAACAGGCAGGCTTGTTTAATCAAATAATAAACACCGAACAGCTCTTTGCAAACGACAAAGCTAGGCTCTTTTCGGCACTGCAAAAGGTGCGTAGGGTGGATAACTGCACTATTACTGCTTCATAAACAAATTAGCGACTTGTTGCGATAGCAACAAGTCGAATTAGCTGATGTCTTGCCTGATTAGGACTACACCAACGACATCAGCCATAAGGCAATGGTTTTAAAAGAACCACTGCCTTGTTCTAGCAGCTTGACGGCTTTCCATTGCATTGATGGCCTGAACATCTGGGCCTGTTAAACTTTCATTTTGCTTTTCACTCTTTAATTTCAGTCACTTCACGCAAAGACCCGTTTTATTGATCTGCATCCATTTACATTCACCTTGGTAAAGATAATAATGAGAATGATTTTTAATTAAGGAGTAAAATATGAAAACCTCTCTTTCCATCACATTGCTTAGCGTCGGTACCTTTCTTTTTTCCCATGCCGCATCAGCAAATGAATGTGAGCTCAGCATCGAAGCCAACGACATGATGCAGTTTTCTAAAAAATCACTCAGTGCGCCATCTAGCTGTAAAGAGATTTCAGTCACGTTAAAGCATACGGGCAAACTGCCAGCCACCACCATGGGCCACAACTGGGTGTTGAGCAAAGCTGCAGATGTTCAAGCCGTTGCAACCGATGGTATGTCGGCAGGTGCAAATAATAGCTATGTAAAGCCAAACGACAGCCGCGTTTTAGCCGTATCAAAGGTGATTGGCGGTGGCGAGCAAACCACAGTGACCTTCTCTACTGAGCAGTTAAAGCAAGGCGACAGCTACAAGTTCTTCTGCTCCTTCCCGGGTCATTTCGCCATTATGCAAGGCACCTTTACACTTAGCTAGCCATTTTCGGAGCGGAGTTTATACTGAGCCTTTTCAAAAACCCGCTCTTACAGTTTTCCACTCGAGCTTTATCCCGCGATGAAGAAGCGGTTTTTTCAAGCACTCCGCCACCTCACTCCTGTTAGGCTATCTCTCTCACTGCAATTATTACTTTCCCCCTTGAACAACATACCTATAATCATTACAATCAATTGCAAACAATAATGATTATCACCATCATGAGCTTTTTCTCAATTATACCGTTTTGGTTTACCGCCGTGTTACTCTACTTAGCAAGTCCTAAGCAACGATTTTTGGCCTCTTCGATACATAAACCCACAGCATACAGTATGGCTTTAGTCCTTGTTTTGTCTGGGGTTATTATATTGACTCTGCAATACCCAATTATTTCTGCAATGTTAGCCAGTCTCGTTTTAATTATGTTTTCTTTGGTGTCGGTGACCCTAATAAGTGGATACTCAGTAAAGCGCCTCTATCTATGCTCAACACTGGTTTTTTTGCTATCTCTATTTTTTGGGGGAATAAGTTATGTGGCCTAAAACGTTAGTTGGATTTTTCTTAGGGCTATTACTGTCTATTTCTTTGGTGCTAAACCTAAATTTACTCCTGCCATTTTCAGAGTCCACAAAACTGATGATAGGCCTAGTGCTTGCATTTCCGATATGGGCGGGGATCTTAGTTTGGAGCTATGCATTTTCAAATGCTAAAGCCGCGTGCAAACCTTTGTTTGCTATCTTTATCCCCTCTTTGCTACTAAACACAGCATTACTGTTAATAAGATAAACAATGAAAAATCAAACACTAAAATCTTTGACCGAAGCACATGCATGGATTGGGATCATTATTTCAACGGTACTATTCATTGTGTTTATTGCGGGATCTCTGAGCCTATTCAGAGACAACATCACGGGCTGGGAGCGTGCCTCCTTAGCCGCCCAGTCTAACGAGCCACTTAGCGCCATTTCCTACGACAAGGCGATTACATCAATTGCGCAGCAATACGATGTCGATACACACCATGGCTTTTTTATGCGCGAGCCTACGCCACATAACCCTTTTATTGAAGTTTACTTTGCAACCCATTTAGACGAGCCGCTCACGGGCGAAGATCATCAAGACCAGCACCTTCTGCTATCACCACAGACGGGAGAAGTCCTCGCTGATGCCGACAGATTTGAATTTGCCAGTTTTCTCTATGAGTTGCACTACGATTTAGGGCTTGGCCGCGCCGGACTCTATTTTGTTGGGATCATCACCCTATTTTTCTTCGTTGCTGTACTAAGCGGGATCATCATTCACTGGCGCAAAATAGCCAAAAACTTTTTCCAATATCGCGCCGAAGGTAAAAAAGACAAATGGTTAGATGCTCATAATCTAATTGGCACGATGGGCCTACCTTTTCACATAATGTATGCCTTCACGGGATTAGTATTTAATCTTGTTATCATTTATCAGATTTCATACGCCGTATTACTTTACGGTGGCAATCAAACCGCCCTACTCCAAGCCGCTGGATTTAATGAACCAAATATCGAAGCACTGGAGCAATCACGACCAATGCGCGGCGTCGATCAACTAAGAGTAAAGGCACTAGATACGTTAGGGGATGTGTCGCTCACAACGGTGGAAATCACCCACTTTGGCGACAAAAACGCAGTAGTGAGTTTTACCGCGAAAAGTAACGATGCTTTTTCAAATTACAAAGAAGTACAATACACACTAAACGACCAATCACAAATTTATCTCACTGAAAACAACTACGACAACGCTGTTCGCGCAGGGCTCTCTACCATCGCGAGTCTTCACTTTGGAGATTTTGCTGGATATGGCATGCGACTGGCATTTTTGAGTCTTGGCCTTGCAACCGCCTATTTAATCGTTACCGGTAATTTGATGTGGATTGACAAGCGTGCCAAGCAGAAAAAGCAAAGTGCTAAAAGTCTATTATTTGTAAAACGATTAACATCAGGTGGCTTTATCGGTGTGCTATTGGCCATCGCCATTGGTTTCGCGATGACAACTTTTCTATCGACAAATCACATAGACAAACTAGAGACGGTTAAGTTTTCGATGTTTTCTGCCTTTATCTTTGCACTCATTAGCAGCCAATTCGCAAAGCACGTATTGTCGTTTAGCAAAGTATTATTAGGTTTAAGTGGCATTTGCTATTGCTTAAGCGCGGTCATGAATGCGGCGTCTTTTGTTAGCCAGTACAATACATTACCCACTCAAACGAGAGTTGACTTTGCTATTGTAACTGCACTTATGTGTTTAATGGCCTTGATTTGTTGGAAAGCAGTATCACAGATCAACGCGGCAGCACAAACTTCTGTGCCTGTTTCGCAAGATCAGCAGCCACAACAAACCATGAGTTAGCCAAACAGCGTGTAAGGTAATGAAAAAAGCGGGCTAACCCAGCCCGCTTTGTCTTACTCTCACAGGGAAACAATGTGAAATTAAAACTCTGTCTTAAATCTTAGGTAGTACTCACGACCCAAATATAAAGACGAATGAATGGGATCTGCGTTATTTCCATTACCCGTCGCAAAAGGCGGCGCTTCGTCCAATAGATTGTTAACGCCCAGCGTAATTTGAGTATCAACAGAATCTACATGGTAGGTTACTTGAGCATTATGTGTCAGCGTGCTATCAACGGTATTGGTAAAGTTAACGATTTGGTCGCCTTGTTTAACCGATACTTCTTCTAACATTGAATCGATGTAGTAACTTTGCCAACTTGCGCTAAAGTCGTCATGCTGCCAATTAAGTGCAAAGTTAACTCTGTGCTCAGGCACTGCCATCTGGCCATTAACGCGCTGTCCGGCTCTGTCTTTGGTTGCAAGGCCAGGTTCAATGACTTCATGTTTACTCACAAATGACCAGTTTAGTGCGGTACTCAAATCACCAAATGAAAACTGCCCGATTTCAAAACGAACTTCAGCGTCTACCCCTTGACGATTTAATGCATTGAGGTTTTCATTAAACACATCAACGCCGGTGATCACCCCCTGAAACTCACCAGATTGAACGCGATGAACAGAGTCGCAGTACAAACCATTATTCATACATTCACTCAATTTAGTCACCGCGCTAATGTTACCAATGGCATCTTTTAATTGGATGTCATAAAAATCTAAGGTGATTGAACCGTTAGTAAGCCAGCTCGGCTGATAAATTACCCCAAGTGTTTTGCTCGTCGCGGTTTCTGGTTCAAGTTCGGTGTTACCGCCAGTATTAGTTCTGATCTGTCCGATCGTTTCTCGGTAACTACCATCAGCGGGAACGCCTGTGCTAACACAGTTTTGGTTTGGATTTGCTACGGCACAAGGATCGTCGCCATTTTCAAAGCCAGGTAACCTTCCTTTATAAAGTTCCACCACATTAGGCGCTCTAAATGCTTGTGACCAAGTCCCTCTAAAACTCAACTGCTCATTCAACGCCCAAAATACGCCCACTTTTGAATTGGTGGTCGAGCCAAACGTATCAAAGTCTGAATATCGAGTCGCGAGATTTAACTCTAGGCTCTGCGCCCAATCGTGGTCTGATAATAGTGGCACGACAGCTTCTAGGTAGGCTTCATTGAGCGAATATTCGCCGCCTGTTGGTCTACCTAACCCATCCGTGACTAAAATATTAATAGAAACGGCATCTGTTTGATTGCGTGCCTCAACCTTTTGATTTTCGATGCCAAAAGACACACCGAGGTCGCCCGCAGGCAAACTCGCCACTACGCCACTTACATTCGCGCTGGCGATTTTAATCTGGTTATGGCCTTGTTGGATCCCTGGCCAATCACCAGAGAGATAATTTAGCATGTCCTCGGAAATCTCAGAGTCGGTACCGGGTTGACCAAAGATATTAAGCGGCACACAGCCCTCAATTAGCGTATCCGGTGTAGCACCACAGCGCAGCACGCCTTGATCATCAAAATGGGTAGGACCAACCGCATTTTTAGCCGCTGGCCAATTGAATATACCGGTTTTTAGTCGTTTGTTTGAGTTGCGACCAAAATTGTAGGCCAACTCCCAGCTCCAATCTGCATTAAAATCACCAGAGAGCGCCATCACAATACGGTATTGGCTGTTTTCTACATGGTTCATACGGCCATTGGTTTCTACCATTCTGCGACGCCAGTCATTGATGGCATAAGGATTACCATCTTTGTCTTTTGGACCAAATTGCTGGTTGTAGTAGTTATCAGGAGAGTAAGTAAAATCTAAATACCCACCCCAAACTGGAACTAATGGCTGAGGCGCACCATTGGTTGTGGATTTTCGATGTGAATAAAGCGCCTCGAAATTGAATACCACGTCATCCGAAAACTTCAAATTGCCAAGATCATACTCGCCAAACGCACTCATGCTATAGCGTTCAAAAGGCGTTTGCAGCAAGCTCGGCTCTTGGTAGTTGTATAAATCATTTTGCGCAAGTGACGCATCGGAGATAGTTTCACGCCACTCGCCGTATTCTGGGCCTCGGGTAACAAATATTTCCTTGCCGTTTTCATCCGTGACTTTTAGGTTACTCCATGGCATTGCGGAGCTACCGCCTTGGCCGTAACTGCCATCGGGATTAAGTGTTAAATCATAGCGGCTAAAGTCTCTGTCGCCAGCATACACTTCTTGTTTTTCATCGTAGCTGGCACTCACCATAAAGCGCCCTTTATCACCAACAATGCCTGTTACAAGTTCCAAAGAAGTTGTATCAGCATCGCCTTCAGCAGATTGGCCAATGGAGCCACTGACCTCAAAAATATCGCCCGTTTGGCGAGTAATAATGTTTACGACACCAGACACCGCATCAGAGCCGTAAATAGAAGAGGCACCGTCCAATAAAATTTCAACACGTTCAATAATCGCAGTAGGTATAGCACTTAGATCAACCGCAGCATCCGCGCCATTTCCCCCGTTTGGTAAGCGGCGGCCATTTAGCAAGACCAATGTGCGCTGTGCACCTAAACCGCGTAAGTCAAAGTTTGTCACGCCCGACGTATTTTCATTTTGAGAAGCATTAGGTGCACTGGCGGAAACCGTTAGATTTTGCAGCATATCACCAATATTTTTAAACCCGGTTTGCTCAATATCCGCCCTAGATATTGTGGTTACCGCACCAGGTTTGCTTAGGTTTGCCCGCGCGATACGCGACCCCGTTACCATAATCTTCTCAACAGCTTCCGACGCTGCTTCTTCAGCAAGCACAGGGGCCGTCCACACCATAGCGCCCGAACCACACAAGCTGGCGATTGCCAACGCCAAAGTCGTTTTTTGTTTTGTTCTTGTCATAACGGTTTCCTTTGTAACGTTCCAAATTATAATTAGACGCTGACGATAGAAAGTTTCTTATTATCACCACAGGGAATGAAATAGGTTATTTATTGCGCCTTTTTATACTGATAACACAATTAAATCGTTCCAACAAATGATTCTAGACGATTTGCGCAATATTTATTTACTTTTATTGAATATTCAAGCATCTAATTAAAAATCATGTAATCAGTCAGATTTGCCGTGATCACACCCCAGAAAGTCACAAATGTCACCACTCTCTTGGTATTCAATATTGGCATTTAAGGCCACCGAAATCTGGTAAAAAGCACTTATCGGGACTACCTTTATCTGGTCTTTGCGATTTGATTTTTGTTCCTCTGAGCATGTTTTGCTCGTGGCGTACAACTTGCCCGATGTACATATCAATCAAACTTCTGCAAAAACAAACTTAGAAGACAATAGACCTTAGCAATCTTCCGTCATCGAACAAACAAGGATCTCCCATGGATAAGAAGCAAAACACACCATCGATTTGTCCTTTTGCACATGGTGCAAATACGTCGTCAGAGCATAGCGAGCACCAGTGGTGGCCAAATAGCCTGAACCTAGACATATTGCATCAGCACGATACGAAGACCGATCCGATGGATGCCAATTTTGATTACAAAAGCGCATTTAACAGCCTCGATTACCCCGCCCTGAAAAAAGATCTCGAGCAGCTTATGACAGATTCGCAGCCATGGTGGCCCGCCGACTGGGGACACTATGGTGGGTTAATGATCAGAATGGCATGGCATGCTGCAGGCAGTTACCGTGTTGCGGATGGTCGCGGTGGTGCAAACACGGGTAATCAGCGTTTTGCTCCGCTAAACAGTTGGCCGGACAACGGAAACTTAGATAAAGCCCGGCGTTTACTTTGGCCGATTAAAAGAAAGTATGGCAATCGTATTTCGTGGGCCGATTTAATCGTGCTGGCGGGCAATGTTGCTTATGAGTCAATGGGATTCAAAACCTTTGGCTTTGCCGGTGGCCGAGAAGATATCTGGCATCCAGAAAAAGACACCTACTGGGGCAGCGAAAAAGAGTGGCTGGCTCCCTCAAATAACCAAAACAGTCGCTATAGCGGTGAACGCGATTTAGAAAATCCGCTTGCCGCTGTGATGATGGGTCTTATCTACGTTAATCCAGAGGGCGTAGATGGTAATCCCGATCCGTTAAAAACAGCTGAAGATATGCGTGTTACCTTCGCTCGAATGGCAATGAACGATGAAGAAACGGTTGCGCTAACCGCTGGCGGACACACTGTGGGTAAAGCGCACGGAAATGGCAATGCCGATGAATTAGGCCCGGAGCCCGAAGGCGCGGACTTGCATGAACAAGGTTTTGGTTGGATGAATCACAGCTCGCGTGGCATTGGCTCTGATGCGGTAACCAGTGGTATTGAAGGCGCTTGGACGACGAACCCAACTCAATGGGACAATGGCTACTTCTACTTGCTGTTCACATACGAATGGGAGCAGACCAAAAGCCCGGCGGGTGCATGGCAATGGCAGCCTATCAATATAAAAGAAGAAGATAAACCAGTTGATGCTGAAGACGCATCTAAACGCTGCATGCCGATGATGACAGATGCCGATATGGCACTGAAAATGGACCCTGCTTATCGTAAAATTTCAGAGAAGTTTTATGCCGACCCCGACTATTTTAACGATGTTTTTGCAAGAGCGTGGTTTAAGCTTACCCATCGCGACCTTGGCCCAAAAAGTCGTTATCTAGGCCCTGAAGTCCCTAACGAAGATCTACTTTGGCAAGACCCCGTCCCCAGCGTTAACTACACCCTAAACGACAGTGAAATTAGCGCACTCAAGCAACAAATTCTAGCAACCAATGTGACACTTTCAGAATTAGTAGCCACCGCGTGGGATAGTGCTAGAACGTTTAGATATTCCGATTTTAGAGGGGGTGCAAATGGTGCGAGGATCCGCCTAGCCCCGCAAAAAGATTGGCTTGGAAATGAGCCGGAGCGTCTAGCAAAAGTTCTTGCGGCCTTGGACGCCGTACAAAGTAATTTTACGCCAACCGTAAGTATGGCTGATCTAATAGTATTGGGTGGCTGCGCTGCCGTTGAACAAGCGGCTAAAAATGCCGGAGTATCAGTTCAAGTGCCTTTTACCGCTGGACGAGGCGATGCCACAGACGAGCAAACCGACATTGAGTCATTTGATGTATTAGAGCCTGTACATGACGGTTTTCGCAATTGGCAAAAACAGCACTACAGCGTAAAACCAGAAGAAATGCTACTTGATAGAGCCCAACTGATGGGACTCACAGCCAAGGAGATGACCGTACTGATCGGCGGAATGCGCGTGCTAGGCACCAATCACGGGCAAACATCGCATGGCGTATTTACCGATAACGTTGGCACTTTGAGTAATGACTTTTTCGTCAACTTGACCGATATGGCATATCGTTGGGAGCCATGTGGTGAGAACCTATATGAGATAAAAACACGCGACACGGACAGGGTAAAATGGACCGCGACTCGCGTTGATCTCGTCTTTGGTTCTAATTCTATTTTGCGCGCTTACGCCGAAGTGTACGCACAAGATGATAGCAAAGAGAAGTTTGTCCGTGATTTTGTTGAGGTATGGACCAAAGTAATGAATGCAGACCGGTTTGACCTAAAATAACCACTTAAAAAAACCTGGGATGTGATTATCCTTTACGCTGATTTTCAGCAGCAAAGACAATCACATCCTAACCACTACATTGGTTTACACAAAACCTTAGCCAGATGCTTGCCATTGTTTCCTATCGTTATATGCTAGAAATCAATAATAAAAATGAATGCAGGGAAATTATGTTTAAAAAATCACTCATTGCGTGCACCTTGCTCGCCACGCTCAGTGCATGTAACCAAACAACTCAACAAGTTGATCAGCCGCAAACTAACCAAGTTATCTCGGACTTTAAAACCTATTCAGCAGAAACTTTTTTTGATACCACAAATATTCAAGGCAGCGCGTTTCGCCCTGATGCACAGAAAATCTTGGTCACTTCTGACGAATCGGGAATATATAACCTCTATGAAGTTGACGTCAAAACCGGTGAAAGAGCACAAATAACAGATGCCACCGATTCAACCTACCCTATCGGATATTTTCCAAATGACCCCCGCATCTTATTCACACGAGACAACGGTGGCAATGAGCGCTTTCATGTTTTTGTCCGTGACGAAAATGGTCACGTCAAAGATCTCACGCCAGGAGAAAAAGTGAGAGCAGGTTTTGTTGGTTTTACTAAAGATAACAACGCCTTTTACGTGTTAAGCAATCAGCGTGACGAGCGCTTTATGGATCTATATCGCTTTGATGCTGCCACCTACGAAAGTGAACTTATTTATAAAAATGACAAGAATTTAAATGTCCAACAGGTGAGTGAAACCGATCGTTACCTTGCACTTATCAATGCACAAGGTAATAAAGATAGCGATCTCTTCTTACTCGACTTACATAACCCCGACGCCCCACTCGTTGAGATTTCAAACGTGGCGCACGAGGCAAACTTTTCCGCTTCAGCATTTTCTAAAGATGACAAATATTTATACTATGGCACCGATGCCCATGGTGAATTTTATCAAAATTGGCGCTATGAAATCGCGACGGGTAAACACACGCCGTACATAGAAAAAAACTGGGACGTGAGGTTCTTATATTTCTCCGATTCCAACCGCTATCGTGTTGTAGGGGTAAACGAAGACTCTAGCGTAAAAGTCACGATCACCGATCTTAAAACAGGCAAGGACATCAAACTCCCTAAGCTCCCTGCAGGTAGTATCAACAGCGTTAACTTCTCCGATGATGAAAAGCTGATGGCTTTTTATTTAAATTCGGACACCTCGCCAAATAACTTGTACGTATGGCGTGTTGGCAGTGATGAAGTTAAGCAGTTGACCTCGACCTTAAGCGAAAAAATCAATACCGACCATTTGGTCGAGAGCACCATCGCTCGCTTTAATAGTTTTGATGGTTTAGAGGTGCCAGGCGTACTCTACAAGCCAAAGCTCGCTAGTTCGACAAATAAAGTGCCCGCGCTCGTATTTGTTCACGGAGGTCCCGGAGGCCAAAGCATGACTGGTTATAGTGCACTTACTCAGCATTTGGTCAATCAAGGGTATGCGATTTTCGCCGTAAACAACCGAGGCAGCTCTGGTTATGGTAAAACCTTCTTCCACTTAGACGACAAACGTCATGGTGAGGATGATTTACAAGACATCGTTTGGAGTAAAAAATATCTACAACAGCTAGACTGGGTCGATGCTGATCGTATCGGCATAATGGGCGGGAGCTACGGTGGCTATATGACTGCAGCGGCCCTGGCATTTGAGCCTGAAGAGTTCAAATTAGGGATCAACATCTTTGGTGTGACTAACTGGGTAAGAACCCTTGAGTCTATTCCACCATGGTGGGAAGCGTATAGGAAGTCTCTTTATGATGAGTTAGGCGATCCAGCTACCGATAAAGAGCGTTTGCATCGTATCTCACCACTTTTCCATGCCAAAAATATCACTAAACCACTAATGGTGGTGCAAGGTGCAAACGATCCTCGTGTACTTCAAGTAGAGAGTGATGAATTGGTCGAAGCCGTTCGCTCAAACAATGTGCCTGTCAAATACGTGTTATTTGACGATGAAGGGCATGGATTCTCTAAAAAGGAAAACCGTATTGAGGCCTCTCAAGCCTATCTCGACTTTCTTAAAAAGCACCTTTAACAAATAGGCTGCCGGATCCGAGTATCTAGCTTCAGGTTATTTAGCTCGGATCCGAGCTAGGTAACCTGAGGTTTGGATAAGGAATGTTCCAACTCATTGTTTCTAAAGAACAACTTAGTTTTTCCTTTTCTAGCCAGAGAGTTTTAGGGAAAACAAGGCGAATTCAGCACGCGCTAAGCTCGGCAACTATCCAATCCCGAAACGCCTTTAATTTAGGCCACTCAAAGTGACGCTCAGGTGCGACCAAGAAATAGCGATATTCACACAACCATGCAAAGTCGGGGTAGATTTCTAACTGGCCAAGCTCTAAAGATTGATTCACTAAACGTCGACGTAACAAAGAAAACCCCTGCCCAGCCACCGTTGCCTGCTGCACCAATGCCGCATTATCAATTTTAAGATTACTGAATGTATGACCACTTAAACCCAGTTGCTTGTTTAGCTCAAGCCATGCATGTTCATTATCTCGACCTTCGTCATAGATAAAATTGAGCTTTGATAGCTGCTCTCGCAGCGGTTTGTTTGGGTCAATTAATCCAGGGCGGTAGGCAAGAACTAACTCATCCTCCGCGATGAGTTCGCTTTTCAGTCCTGGATAGTTACCAAATCCAAAACGGATCCCAATATCGATATCGTCGTGGTTAAAATCGGCGAGCTGCTCGGTTGGATCAATACGCAGCTGGAAGTCTGGCAATGCTTTGTTGAAGCTCGCCAATCTAGGCAAAAGCCAACAAGTAGCAAATGAAGGCAAAACCGACAGGTTAATGGTGTTTGGGTTAGGATCTGACTTTAACGTCGATAGACCCATTTCCATTTGCCCAAAGGCCTTGTGTAAGTAAGGCAACAAGTCTTGTCCTTGCTGAGTTAGTAATACCTTTCTTGTTTGTCGTTCAAATAACATACAACCAAGCTGTTGCTCAAGGGTTCTTATTTGTTGACTCACGGCAGCTTGTGTCACAAATAAGGCTTCCGCCGCCTGCTTAAAACTGCCTAATTCCGCCGCCGTTTTAAAATACCAAAGTCCTTTGAGTGGAGGTGATTTCATTCGCCATCTTACTTAATTAAAACTTAACTATAGGTCAGAATTTCTAGTTTGTCAGTTTTATGAATGCACACAATACTTAGCAGTGAAATCAGAGACGGAAGGAGTCTTTATCATGAAATATGCAATTATTCTTGCATTTCCTCTAGCAGCACTCGCATCAACATCCGAGCAGGTACAAACTGAAAAAGTATTTACCGATGCAGGATACCCCTATAAAAACTTAATCATGAAGGCCGAAAAAGTGGAGCTTGTTTATTCAGAAGAGCGAAACAAAACGACCTGTCGAGTTAAAGTCTATAGCGGTGATGTACTTCATGAAGGGGAGCCTATGGAGATATCGGCTAAAACATTTTCAACCGATCCCGTCAAGGGCTGTCTTGCCCGACAAAACGCCAAACACATTTTAAGTTTGCTTTAATATAAGCTAACCCGAAATCAGAATAACAACTTGTGCGCTAGCAGTTGTTATTCTTCGGTTAGTTTCAGTTAAGCAACCTGATTGATAAGTTGCTGCCGCTTGAACCAAAAAGGCGCGTCACACCAACGTTTTTCCTTATTATAAAACTGTTGCTTTAGCGCTAAATACTGATCAAACTGATCCGCCAAGTCTTGTTGATATACTTTGCTGCTATGCATGAATGCATGAGATGTTTTGGTATTGCCGATAATGGCTGCCGCTTGGCACCCCGATGTCATGGCAAACCCTAATCCCATAGAAGAAATAGGGTCAAACGCACAAGCCGCATCCCCCACAGGTAAATAATTTTTGAGATGAGCAAAACTACTAAAATGACTCCCGGCAGGTCGGATCCATAGGTTTTCGTCGACCATCTTTGCATCCACTACCCGCCGTGACATATATTTACTGCTACCTAAGTGCGCTTGCCACTGTGCCAAACGGTTTAAGCGCTGCTTTGAGAGTAATTCAAAATCACTGAAATACGTTACAACTAACATATCGTTAGAAAGCGCCGCACTATACCACCAGCCAAATTCATCACTTTCAATTAGTTGAAGTTGCTCAAGCGCTCCCCGCTTTACTTTAAAGAAGGCACCAACCCCTGTTAGTCTGTCATATTGCTGAACAGCCGCTCCTAGAGATTTGCCAATAGACGAATTACGCCCTGACGCATCAACTAGATACTTGCAAACAATGGTAAACTGACCATAGTCAGGATGACTCACCACCACTGAGTAACAACCGTCTTGTAACTGAGTAATTGCTTTGCTTTTAGTGCGCGGGAATACCGTACCACCGCGCTGGATAGTGCTTTCGAGCAAGGTTAGATCAAATATCTCGCGATTAATTTGATAGGTTGCTCTGTCTGGTGCAAAAATCGCGTGACGATTAGCGGATTGCTCACTTCCCCAAAATGCACTATTACCTTGAGTTGGAGTAAAACAGTGCGGACCGAAATCCGCTCTGTCTATCTGCAAATAGTCCAATACCGAAAACACACTTGCAGATACACTTTCGCCAATTCTTAATTTTTGTAAATCAGACTGCTCGATTAAAATGACTGATAGGTCTGTGTGATTGAGCAAGTTTAATGCGGTGCTAGCCCCGGCAGGGCCAGCACCAATTACTAGCACATCACATTCGTGAGTACCATTCATATCCATTACCGTCTTGTTCGAGTACCGCTGCGAGGCACTTTTTTCGCAGCTCGTTTTTGCGTAATTGGCTTCGCCATTTTTTCTTCAAGCCCTTTTAATATTGCTTTGGCCTTAGAACACCCGCAAGACAGGTGATCTTTAAGGTCATCAGGAATATAAAACACCGGAATATCGGTTCCGTCGTCTTGGCAATTCCCAGTAATATCAGAGACAGGCACATCCTTATACGCAAACAGTTGGTGATTACGTTCGATTTCCGTAAAGTAAGGGAAATTCGGTTCATCACTATTTTGATTGCGGATAAAACCAAGTGCAGACCAATGCTCAACCATTTGCACAAAACTATTGATACCACGTGCATAGTTGACTTGCTGGCCTGCTGGCAGATGGGTAAGTGATTGATCATCAAATTGATTCGTCAATACATCCCAAGGGCTTTGTGGTGGCCACCAGTAACTATAGTAAGTTGGGGCAGCTGGCACCATTTGCGGATCGTCTTCCGTGCCAACGTTCACTTTATTCACCGTTGGCTCGGTAAAGTTCACATTTTGAATGGTACAATTGAAAAAGTCTGCTTGCCACGGGCATGCCATGCGCTTGGTTAAATCTCCAGGCTGACATCCACCGCCTTCGCACTCATCACGCTCAGCATCCAAACCGCTCGGAAAGCCATTACCCATGCTTTGATCTTTGATGATATAAGGCGCCGCGTACACTGCTGGATTTTGTAAACTCCACGTTACCTCAATCCCTGGACACATAGGTAAGCCAACGCAATTACCCACGCTACCTTGATCCGCATAAAATACGCCAAACTCATCGACTGCGCTCTGTGGCGCTGAAGGTTTAGCACTTGAAAAGTTACCAGCGGCCCACTGACTCAGTAAGAAGTATTGAGTCTGCGTTAACGTCAGAAACTTATCGACAATATTGTCTTCAGCGTTGCTCACCGAGTTACTACCAGAATTCATTGGCATCAGTGGTAAATTACCCTCAATACCATACTCGAAGAGTTGCTGATTGGTTTGCTCGTTTGGCGGAGTTTGCTGCACTGTGGCTGGGTCAACTGGCTGCCTAAAGTACTTAAAGTAAGCCTGACGATTGGCTTTGTTATCTTCAGAATTGTCTTTAAAATCAAAAATATTGGAAACAAATGCCGACATAGATTGGACATTTGATACCCACTGATAACGGCTAATACGCTGGATAATCGGCTCAATATCTTGGTAATAATTTGCCTGATAAGAAGACTGATATTCACCATTGCTGTATAGCTCAGGACATAAGTTTTGTTCACGCACCGCAACGTCAAACATAGTATCACTGAGGTTGGAGATATTAACGATTTCCGGTGCAAAATCCGGAGAGCCAACAATTACCCAAGCAGAGAGTTGCAAAGTTTTACCATCGTCAAACGTAACCGTGCAATACACAGTCCCGTCCGCAATATCATCATGCCATGTGTCCGCACCACCGTAAGATTCAAGAGGCAGGTTACCACCCGCATTCCCTTTACCGCCAAGTACCACTAGGCGGCCTTCGTTATCGGTTAAAATATCTCCGAGCGACTTTATTTCAGTGCCTTGGCACGGTTTGGGAGGGAAACTAACCGGATATCCTACAGGCGCACTGGCGGCGTCAAATTCAGCTTTTGCATTTGCGCCAGATATCGTTCTTGGACCTGGATCAATAATTAAGCTTCGGCGATCCGTTGCATCCGCATTACGCCAAGGCGTGTTGCGATTGCTATAACTATTATCTTGACCATAGAGTAAGTTGCCTTGTAATTCATTAAACTCATACCATGCCGCCTTTTTATTCGCGACGTGTACGGTCCAACTAATTGATTTAACGTTATCGCTCGATAACGTTAGCTCATTGTTATTTTCGTCAATGATTTTAAAGGGTTGGCCCTGTCTGCGGATCCGGCCTTCTGCATCTTTAAACTGACTGACAGGGCTGTCTATCTTATTGCCCCATTCATCGGATTCAAATGGTAAACCGCCTATTTTGTCTGGTGCTAAATAAAACTGACCATCGCTATTACCGAGTCTTGCGACACCGACAGAGGGGTGAAGTGAATAGTTCATATTTATATCCTTTAGATATAGTAACCACGGCACAAAACAACACACTTGTTAACAAAAAACACTTAAGTGTGCGCTAACTTTCGCTTAAATTGAGTCCCAGCTAAGTAGAGTAACTGTAGCACCAGCAAGAAAATGTGCATATTTCACTTCATTACAGAACATACAACATGAACAAAACAATATACAACCACATGATATTAAATGAAAAATATTTCCATTATTTTTAAACCATGTAAGAACCTAACGCTCAAAAAACAAATCAGGTGATTAGAAAACTTATTCGTTACAAACAAAAATCAATTGAAACATTTGTTTCACAAACTATAATCCTTGTCCCTCAGTTGAGTAAAAACATTATTTTTTGCTTTTAGTTTTCAAGGAGTAGATATGAAAATAAAGCCTCTCACATTTGCACTAGGACTTGCATTAAGCAGCACAGTTCAAGCGTTCACCCAATTTGGTGGACAAGGGATCATGCCCATGGGACATGAATGGTTAACCCGCACCGCAGCACTTGAAGTGCTGGATGCCGAACATATTATCGAACCAGATCCCAACGACCCCAGACACGCTTGGCGCTATGGTCTGGCAAAGAACATCGCGCTACATACCGCACAAGATGAAATTACTCGACTTCAGTCCCAGTTAAACAATAACCCACTCTATGAACCAAGATACGACAGTGTGAATTCCGCCATTGTCGGTGAGCGTTGGGTTGATATTGCTGGATTTAACGTCACCAACGCCAGTACCGATCCTACCGGTCCAAACTGTTTTAGCGCAGTCTCGCAAGAACCGGCTGACATTCAGCTAGATCACTTTATGCGCCGCTATGATGATATTGCAGGCCAAGGTGGTGTAGATGCTGCTTATCGCGCGCAACAACGCTTTGTTCAACATTTTATTGATGCAGCCATGGCTGAGGAAAAGCGCCTCAAAGTATGGGATGGTGGTGGCCACGCCGCACTTGCGGAAGTAGATCATAATTACTTCTTGTTTGGCCGTGCCGTTCACCTATTTCAAGACTCATTTAGTCCAGAACATACGGTAAGGCTCCCACAAGATAACTACGAAAAGGTTTGGCAAGTAAAAGCTTATCTTTGCTCAGAGGGTGCCGAGCAGCATTCGCACGACACCAAAGATGTGCTTAACTTCACCAGTGGCGATGTAATTTGGCAGGCGAATACACGCTTAGAGTCTGGCTGGCAGTCTTATCGTATTAGTAGCATGAAACCGGTTGCGATTGTCGCGCTGGAGGCCAGTAAAGATCTCTGGGCTGCGTTTATTCGCACAATGGCAACACCAAAGGCACAAAGACGTAGCGTAGCCGAGCAAGAAGCACAGCAACTAGTACAAAACTGGTTGTCGTTTGACGAGGCCGCAATGCTGGCTTGGTATGAGGACGAGAGTAAACGTGACCATACTTATGTACTGGCCCCTAATGAGCCAGGAAAAGGGAAGTCACTTGAAGCCTGTATGGCAGAGCTAAATGTAGGCACAACTAGCCAAGCCGAGCGTGTTGCACAGCTAGATGCAGAGCGAAACCAATGTCTTTTTAATATTGAAGCCGAACCTGGTTTTGAAGATCTTAACGACCCACACTTAGATATTCCCTACAACTGGCGCTGGAAATCTCTAACCTGGCAAACGCCACCAAGCGGCTGGACATATCCGCAGTTAAGTGCAGATACGGGCACACAAATCACGATAAAGTCGTCAGTAAATAACCAGTATTTAGCAGCACAGACCCTGAGCAATAACACCCGAATTACCTTTAGCCCAACTAAGCCTCTCGATTTAATTCAGGTAACCAATACTGAGGGTCAGCACTATTTTAGAGCCACTCATGCCCCTTCACTCTTTTTAAGTTACAGCAGCAAAAGCGCAGGCTACCTCAAACTCGTAGACTCCCCTAAACAAGCACTCTACTCGTTGATCTATCAAGGTGGTGTGTGGAATATCAAAAATCAATTTTGGCAGCAATATATTTGGTTTAACCAAGCGCAAAACCAACCTGAGTTAAATCGCCATGGCGAGCCGGACCAGTTATCCGCTAAGTGGATGATTGAGCCTTTTTAAAACGATTTGACCCACACTAAGCTTGATACCAATGCATCAACAGTCTTATTCAACCTAGATATAAGTACTCTTGACGCATTGGTTTATCATATTAAGGTCTGTTGCTATTTCAAGCTTATTGCATCAGTTTACTTGGCTGTTGCGCCTCGTTAATCTATCTCAGTATGACGATAAAATATTGAAAATAAAGAATTCATCTTATCGTTCTTTGCAGCTCAATCTTTGCGTCTAGCCTACTCAGTCACTTTGTCGGCTACGAGTAAAATTTGTCTCTCATAGTCTTCTAAGCCAAAGGTAGACGCTAAACTTCCACCATTTAAGTCCATATACATCACCCCAGCTTCAGACGCTAAAGGCGTAGCTGACCAAACATATGCATACCCGCCTTCAGCTTCAGCGATAGCAAAAATATTAGGAAAAACCGTTTGGTTTACTGCAGGGTTAACACAGGCAACTTCACGGATTGAGTTAAGCTCCTTGATATTAGGCAAACGCCAATTCTTAATACCCGCGTATTGATAAATTGCATGACCTGGAGAAGTCCGGATCTTTTCTGCTGTTTTAAGGGCATCTTGCCAGTACATAGCGGTTGGCATTCCATCACAACTTGAAGTTTGTGCATTAAAAGTTTGCCCAATACTACAGCGCATCCAAGTAAGCTGTGTTGCTCTATCAGTTACTGTACCATCTTTATTATCGATAAAACCTACGCTAGGTGAAGAGCGCTCGATAGTTTGTGAACACGCTTGCTCAATAGCCTGTACAGTAAAGCACATTGATAAAGACAAAGTGACTAATAAATATCTCATTTTTCTGCTCCTAAAGTTACAAGCCTCACAGGTAATACACTTGGATATTCGCATTCTTGTGCACTATCACAGTATTCATAAGAAGTCGTTGCACCAATATAACCACCGTTAAACCCAAGCGCCCACATGTGAGGGGCATAGTACATAGAAGTGTGCCATTCTATCGATGGCGTTGCTGTCCATATGTCTCCGGCATGTGTTTCTGGGAAGTAATTAACGTCTATTCCAAGTAAAACATCGCCGTCATTCTTATCTGTACTCGCAAAGTGCACTAAGCTATACAGCTCGTTGAATTTAGGTAACTTCCAGCCAGAGTGCCCACACAACCCGACACCGTTGTTTAGATTGTTTATGTAACTTTCATATTGCGATACTGTGCATACACCTTCTGCATTATCACAACTGGCTTCAGCCACTTCAGCAGGAAAAATCGATTCGCGGTCGCTAGGTTTAAATGCAAACAACGTGTCTTTGTGGCGAATACCTGCGTTTGCATCTTTTACTTCCCAAATTAGCCCTGTTTGTAAGTCTTTTACACAGCTCCATTGTTCAGCATCAGCTGCAAGCATTTCACCTGTACCACTGAGTTTTACATAACTAAAACCCGCAGCACCATCCGCATCATTATTTTGTGTAAGGTCAAGGCCATAATCTGCGTCTTGACCTGGAAAGTCCGCAACAGAAGCGGTATTGTAAAAGCCATCTAGGTTAGCGAATGCAGTGACCCCAGTGTCAGTCATAGGGAACCCTACGGACCAGTTTAATGCATTCGCAACAAAACTATCTAGCTGATTAAAATGACTATTGTTTTTTATCGCGGTAATAATATCTGCAAGTTGAATCGCAAAGCCTGCAAGAATAGCCCCCTTATTTTCACTTTGTTGTTGCGCAGCCTGCCACAATTTTACAAATTCAGTATTGAAGTTTGCTAAGTCTGCGCTTTGCGCTGTCAATAAAGTATCCGCTGACAAAGACAGTGATAAGCCATCGTTAAGTGTAGAAACAACAGCCTCAATTGCTCGCTCTCTACTTATGCCTTGTATCATATTCGCGTAAACCAGAGTCGTTGCAGGTGTCATTACGATACTAGCGTCATTCGCAACTGCAGCTGGCGCACTGAGTATCATCACATTGCCTTCTGTCACAATGTAGCTCTGGTTAAGAATTGCAACATCTTCACTTGTTAATGTTGCGGTTCCATCTGTAATTGAAGTTTGCACCTCGACACTGTCACACACTAAGTTTTCGTTGCTATCTGCGCATAAAGTACCGGTTACTGCGTTATCAACGCTGATCGAAACCGAATAACTAATTGGGTCTACCGTTGTCTCATTTTCAGTATTTGCTTTAGTGTCACCACTCCCCCCACCGCAGGCACTGAGACCTACAACCGAAAGCGCAAGCGCAAGCGGTTTCAATTTAAATGTCATGTTTACTCCTAGTGTGTATTTTGAGTCGCCTAAGCCCAATTAAAATTAAACCAATATTTAGCCAATACAGGCTGCCACTCGTGTTGTCATTTATTTTTTCTAGATGATTATCTTGGTCATCTGTATGTTCTTTATCGTCGGATGCAGAATGACAGTGATAATCGGTAACTTGTGAAAGCTGCCAAGCTTTAAGCGTAGGCGTATTAATTAGTTCGGAGAAATCAGGCTTGTGGTCTACAATCTGAAGCTGCCACTGGCCGTTGAAGGATTGGCCTTCAAGTGGCGAGAAATCTACGTTTGCAACATCAGAAGGCAGACTAAATTCAAATTTTGAATGTGGGTAGTAGCTTTGATCCCAAATGACTACGGCAACACCCGCAGGGCTAATTAACTTTATACTTACTTGGCTCAAGTCATTGTGTTCAAGCTGTAATTCAAATTTAAGGTCATCACTAACCTGCAGAGATTGCTGCTCTACATCAAGGTAAAAGTTGGTGATCCCCTTACTGTGCACAACTCCACTAGGTTCTCCGGTTGCGTCTTTAAGTATGCCTCCCTCACCTTTTACAACAAATAGATTTGGCTGGCCTAAGGTAACTTCTAGTTGCTGTAGGCTTTGATTCAATACTGGGATCCCTGTCGAATACTTCTCCAATACCGGAACAAAAGCACTCATCCCACAACTCAATTCAAACGCATCATCGAAGGTGATGGAAAAAGTGTGTGTTATCGAATCTCCAGCCTTAATATCGCCAACCTGTTGAGTTGCGATTTTTATTGTTGAGTCCTCAGTTGACGCGAACTGGACATCTTTAAGCGAGTAAGGGCTGATATTTTTGATATTCACGACCACAGAGGGATCTGAAGTGAGAGTATCAATGACCTTGGCTTGTTCAATTACCAATAATTTTGGCAACAAGTTATGATGACTAAAATGCCGTTGTAAAATGTCGGCATAGTGTTCATTGGGGTACAGGCGCTTTGCCATATCGAGTGTAGACAGCGCTAAATTGGGCATAGTGATCCCCGCCCCTAGGCCAAACATAGCTTCAATAACAATCTTCTCCATGTCATTCATGCCTTTCACACCATAATGCGCTTCAGCTTCTTTGAAGGATTGAAATAATGGTGTGGACCAAAGCTGATCACCTAGGGAACCTGCAACATGAATATGGGCTGGGTAGTGATAATTTGGATTATACCTAGCTTTACTATCATTTAACGTTCTTGGTCTACGTTGTCCAAAACGAGCATCCCAGTTAAACATAACATCCGGCTCAAACTCGTAGCCTTGCGGATCTCGGTAACTATGACTTGCGGCGAGAAAATCGGCATACCCTTCCCCAATTGCACCGCTATCCGCACCGTCGTCATAGGGATTGATGAAGTTAGTAATACTGTGTCCATATTCATGCCATATTACATCAGCATCCTGCGCGTCAGCATGCCCCCCAACTCCTAATAAAATCCGTTTTTGGTGAAATGAATATGCCGACTGGTCATTATAAGAACCTTGTGCATCTATGGTGATCGGCGCATAGTGGATCAACTTATCGCCAGTAAAACCCAATTCCTGCAAATGACGCTGAGCAGAATCGACGTGAAAATAGGCCATTTGTTGTAAAAAGCTGGCAGAACTATGATGATTTTTTGCTACACCAGCTACAGGCAACATTTCCACAACTTCGTGTGGTTCTGCAAAGTCAGTTACTCGAGCATAAGGCCCCGTCAGTGCTAGCTGGTTGCCAATTAGCGTTAAATCTTTAAGCTCAACAAGTCTAAATGCTGCATCCGCAAATTCAGTCTGCGGTGTAAACTGTCGCTCAATGTCTTCACTCATTAAGCTCGTTTTTGGGTCTGGATCAAATAACCATGACTGCTTGATTCGACCTGAGTATTCAGGCTCAACTTCACTTCGGTAGGCAGGAATAGCGCCGCGTTGACCAAGAATTTTAGTGGCATCAGCATCAATAAAATAATGCTGAGTAACGACTTCACCTTGCAAGGTTTCACTTACTAATACGTTCCAAACAAATCTTAAACCTTGCTGCTCAAGCCACCACCCTCGCTTAATTTCTTCTATCGAAAAATGGTCAACTTGTTTATCAATTAATGCACCAACCTGCTCAATAGAAGGAGCAACAGAGACCGTGCCTTCATCCACGTTTAACGTCGAAAAACGAGAAACATACAATCGAAATGCTAGTCCTTGTTGATCCGTTGCAACACTATCCACGATATTAAATATTGGCAAAGCGTCATAAGTAGGCATAAAGCTATAATAATTACCAAACTGACCTTTACGACGGTAAGAAAATTGATATTTTCTTGCTAACTTGGTTTCAAGTAACTGTTCAGCTTGTTGTGAGTTTATAGCACGACCAGTAACAAACTGAAGCTCTGCCGCGGTCGCACCTAGGTGCCACAGTAGCAATAGTAATAATGTTTTTTTCAAGATGGTCACCCTTTAAAATTTATACTGGATAGATGCTCTAAAGTTTCTACCTGGTTGTGAATAGTCGAAGTCGGAATTGGATTGACCAGCAACATCTTGATATCGGGTATAATGCTTATCTAGCACATTGTTTATCGCGGTATTGAATTTCCAATTTTTTGATAGTGTGTAACTCACTGATAAATCTAGGCTGTGCCAACTTCCTGTTGACTGACAAGGTATTTCTACATTTAAAAATGGGTCTTGGCACGTAGGTAAGTCAGTCATCTGGCTTTGTCCATACCATTGCAGGTTGATTAAAAAGTCACTGAACTCATAATTGGCATAAAACGTATATTCAAGCGGAATAAGATTTCTTAGGTATTCTTGCTTGTCTTTATTCTTTCCGTTCATCCAGCCAATATTTGCGCCAAACATTAGTGACTCTAATTGATAAGTTACCTCGGCTTCTGCACCGAACGTATACGCTTCATCGATATTGACAAACTGGCGCTCCATTACTCCATCGTTTAATCTTAAACGGATGTTCACCCAATCGATAAAATCGTCGTAGCGGGTGTAATAAATACTGCTGGCAAAATGCAATTTATCAATTGTTTGCGAAAACCCTAGTTCCAAGCTATCACTGCTTTCTGCTCTCAACTGAGTATTGGCAACAATTTCAAACGGAGGAAAGGCAAATAAATGAGGAATATTGCCATATACTTTATCGTATGGTGCAGCTCGGTAGCCCTGTGCATATGCTCCGTAAGCATTAAAACCATAACTATTTTCATATCTGATTTGTGCGCTAGCTGTGACTTCATTTGAACTCGTGTCTTCGTCACCTTCAGCAGATAGTGCATTATGGTCGTAACGCAAACCAATTAACGCCCTAAAATTACTATTAATCTGCCAATCGTCACCAACGTAAGCACCAAGTATCACTGTTTTTGCTGCATTAAACGGTGCGTCAATCGTCACTTTCCGCGTACCATTCTCAATCACGGTATCGACTTTAGGACGCTCATGCTCAACCTGTTCTGCACTAATGCCATACATCAGTTCATGATTGCCAAAAGACTTAGCAAAATCTAATACGCCACCAAAACTGGTCTGAGAAAAACGGTCTTCCGAAAGCAGTTGCCTATATCGAGTCTGAACCTCAAAAAATTGACGGCTGATTAGTTGCTCAGTATCGTTTTCGTGCTGTGTTTTGCGCCAGAACATTTGTCCAAGCGCATCATCAAAGATGAGAGATGAATTCACAGATTGCCATTTAACGCTGTGGCTATGAGTTTGTTGGAGTTCACGTTGTTTTTGAGATTCAACCTGCCACGCACCGTCATGTTGGGGCACGGTTTCCGGTTTGATTTTGTTTTCTGTCTGCTGTGTCAACCAGCTAAAATCATATGTAAAAAGGCCCAAACCTGATTCGTACTGACTACTAAATTTTGCGCTTTGACCTTTAACGTCTAGCGGAGCGCGTGACTCGGGAAAGTTTTGCTGCTCTTCAGCACGCCAGTCACTGACTTTTAGTAAAACAGGTAACCCAAGAAATCCAGTTGCACCAGTGAGTGTGTTTTTAACCTCCGAGTTGGTACCGTTGTACAAGCTCTTAATTGCTAAATAGTTATCTTCACTTCTTAGATAATCACTTGCTTGTTTGGTATTCACTTTAACCACACCAGCTAGTGCACCAGCCCCAAAAAATGTTGAGGCTGGTCCCTTTGCCACTTCAATAGATTTGACGTCTTCCAAATCAAAATTAAATCGCCCAACCAGATCGTTGATGTCACTTGCGCCATAACCGTCCGCAGCTCTACTACCATTTTGCAACACCAGTACGCGATTACCTGACATACCGCGAATGGTAATATTTTGAGGACGACCGCTATAACCTGTGATCGCCACACCTGGCTCCGTTTTAAACAAATCGCTCAACTGTGTTGCTACAAGCTGTTCAATATCATCATCACTTAGTACAGCCGCACTACCGGAAAGCTCTAACAAAGATTTTTCAGCTTTGTTTGCAACAATTTCTATTACTTCAATGGATTTAGAGTCCGCGTTGGCTGCATAACCGGGGAAGATAATTACTGAAGAAACAAAAGGAACAATAAAGCGAATCATTTTTACTTACACTCAAAATAACGAGATTGCGAATGATAATGATTTTTATTATTTTATCAACTATAAAATATAACTAATTTTTATAGCTCTAGTAATAAACTTTCGGAATAGAATGTAAGAGCGAGGAATAGCATTTACAACATATTGTTTTTAATAGAATTTAAAATTTATTTTGTTTTTACAGTTTTTTACATTTGAGAATAACTCACATTTATTAGCCCACAAGGCCAATCAAAACAAGTAAGTTTATTGCAAATAGGTAAAGTACAGTGAGAACACAACAAGCCTATCTCGACTTGCTGTGGTTCTACTGGTGTTTACAAATATTGCCTTATTTGTAGCGCTATCAAGTGTATGTTTTAGAAGTCAACATAGGTCGAACCAAGGGCTGCAGCATACCCGCAAAGAAAATTCCTGCCAGTAGCCACCACAAGGTATAATCAGTTTCAACTTCTTTGCCTTGAGCGACTTGTTCTAACTTTTGACCAGTCACTTGCTCCATATTGGCTTTACTTGCTGTCATATCAACGTTAGGCACAGCTTGCCCAGGCATCAAAGGTACTAAACCAAACCCCGCATTTTGTTGTTCAACATACTCAGTGAACTTTTTATTATCGGTCACTACATCATGTTGATTTGCAATTTCGGTGTAGGTATCTAGCATCTTTTTCAATGTCTCAGGAGAGGCTTTCCAATACCCTTTTCTAACCGCTTCAAGCATACGCTCAAGGATCTGTGCTAATGCTTCGGCATTATGCTGCTCAAAGAACTCTCGCATCTTCATGTCATACTTATCATCAACATACACGTCAAAGAACTCTTGCCATTGATCGTCCCTGACCGCTTCGGGTGTCATCACTTCCCAACCCCACATGTTGTTCATTCGATCAAGTATTGCCGTTGCCCCAGCATACCCCGCATCTTGCATTGCCTGTATCCAGCGAGGATGGAAATACCGACTGCGCATTTCATTGCTCACAAACTGATCTAATGTTTGGGTTTTCTCATGTCCTTTTCGACGTAAGTTCGCTACATACATCTTTGGAGTTTTACCGTCCAGACTGCGAACGGCTAAACCAATTCCACCAAAGTATTGAAATGGATCATCATTAGTCATCAAAGCATATAGATTAGTCGAACGAGAAAATACAACGCCATCTGTACCCGATAACACCTTGGCATAGAGTCCTGTTTCTGAAAGATTCTCACTCCAGCGAGATTCATCTTTGCCATAACCGAACCCCATCCGGTCTAAGTAAAGATTCGCAAGCTTACTGTCATCGTCCCACGTATCTGAAGCAAGGCTCATTCCCGCCAAGCCAGTACCGTAAGCACCTGTTTCATTCGAAAAGATCCGCACCGATGAAAGGTAATCAGCATCATCCTCAGATTTTCCTTCCTCTATAAGCTGCTGTTTTAAATTGCTAGCGTGGCGATAAACAAAGTTGTTTTCTTCTTTCATCTTCGCCACTTTATCAATGGCTTCAGCCAACCACAGCATTACGTTAGGAAATGCGTCGCGATAAAGACCTGTTGCCGATATCACCACATCAATTCGCGGACGCCCCAATTCAGAATATGGGATCACTTCCGTACCAATAATATTACCCTGTGGGTTCCATTTAGGCTTTATACCCATCGCGTGTAGAATTTGTGCTTCTAACGCCCCTTGATGGCGCATAGTCTCTAGGGACCAAAGAGAAAATGCGAGCTTTTGAGGATATCGCCCATGTTTTGCCTGATAATCAGCAACAGTTTGCTCTAGCATGTTAACTCCTGCTTCATAGGCTTCTTTTGATGGTACTTTTGCGGGATTAAAACCAAGCAGATTACGACCTGTGGGCACAGCTGCAGGATTGCGAATAGGATCACCACCGTGACTTACAGGTATGTATTGTCCTGATAATCCATTCAGTAAGCCCTCTAGTTCAGCGATTTGATGGAAGTTATCCCAATAGGTCTTTGCTAAGTCAATTGGTCCTTTAAGGGTGTCAGGTAACTCTAGTTGTTGTTGCCCACCCAACACGCTCTGCAATAACTGAAAACCCTCAAGTGCTTCAAGCTTTACAACGTTACGCTCATCAATTTGTTGCTCTTTTGCGAAAGCTAAACCATGCTCACGTTCATACTCACCCGCAAGGTGAGTAAAGTCGTCCCCAAGCATTTGTAAGATTGTGCTGTATAGATGCGCCTCTTCCGGTAGTTCGCCAAAAATATGGATCCCTAAAGGTTGGCTCATCTGCGCTAAGGTATTAAGATGATCTTGCAACTTACTAATATGTGCATCGAACGCTTGAGATAAAGCCTTTTCGTCAAGTCCTAAGTCTTTCAGCATATTCAACTTAGTTGCGAGGGTAATGATTTCTGCCCGTGTATTCTCACGCGTCAAGCCTTCAGCAAGCATCAGATAATTTGTAATAAGCTCACTAAGTTCAGCAACATCCGTATAAAGCCCTGCTTTGGCAAACCCTGGAGTAAGATGACTTATCATAGTCGCTCGGCCTCGACGCTTAGCTTGCATCGCTTCACCAACATTATCAATAATATATGGATAGAACACCGGAATGTTCCCAATTGCCAAATTCGGCGCATCATACACAGATAATCCGCGCTCTTTACCACTTAACCACTCTTGTGAGCCGTGCGTGCCTAAGTGAATTACCGCGTCCGCACCAAACGTCTCTCTAGCATACAAATACATTGCCAAATAACCATGGTTAATAACGGACTTTGTGCTGTGATAGGCTGCTGAATGCTCTTTTGCGTTACTGCCGCGAACCCCTTGAGGCAAAATTATCATGTTGCCTAAGTCCATCCGTGGAATAACAAACATAGGTTCACCATTGTGTTCACGCACCATGGTACTTTCGCTTGGCTTGCCAAATTTTTCCACAATTGGCGCTGTAACGTGTTGTGGCAAAGAGTCAAACCAACGCTGATAAGTGGATAAAGGCATATAATCAGCAAGACCAACATCAACCAGTGCTTCAGCATCTTCTCCACGATAATAAGGACGTAAAAGTTTGCCAGCTTGCTCAATAATTTGCTCTGGATGAGCCTGCTTCACATCGTAACCCTTGGCTTTCATTGCATCGGCAATATTCACAATTGAGCTTGGAACATCTAAAAATGCAGCACCTATATTTTTTTCTCCGGGAGGGTAATTCCAGATAAATGTAGCGACTTTTTTCTCACGATTTTTAATATGCGCTAAATTCGCGTGATTAAATGCCCGCTCAACCAGCGCATCAAGCTGCGCCTGCATTACCACCTTCACACCTTTATCATTCGCAGCGATGATGCTCGGATCTACACTCCCTGTATCCTCAGGCATTACTAAGAAAAATGGCGTTAACGAAGGAGAAATGCCAGCATGATCTTGGTTAAAAGCAGCTTCATCACCTTCGGTGTAATTCATTGCATGAATAACTGGCACCCCAATTTGAGCAAACTCAGCACGACGCTTTTCTACGTAGTGAAGTGAGCGGTAATTAATGAGCAAATCAACTCTCGCCCCATTCTCATCCGTTAATAGCTCAGGGTAAGTCAATGACTCGTCATTACCTTCAAAGAAAAAGGCGAGCGCCTTTGCTCCTTTCTTTTGTAATCCATGGATTAAGGCATCCACGACTTGCTGTTGCTCGTAGTCAATTACAGAGCGGTGAATAGCAATCGCGATAACCGGCTGATTGTCTTCAACATCCAACCAGTTAAAGAATTCGCTTTGATTAGCTGTAACGCTAGATTTAAAATCAGGATGATATAGACCTACATTTGGCACTACCTTTACCGGCTCTGGCGCTTCACTCGATAACCCAAATACCTTAGTCGATATGTACAACATCATGTTACGGTAGTTTTGGCTACCTGCATTATTGTAGTATGCGCCCAATGTTGTATGCTGCGACGGGGATAACCCTTGATTCATTTTCATGTTTTCAAGATCCCCTAAAGAGATCACTGGAACCTCTGGATAATCTGTCAAATATGATGTGTAATCTGCAAACATATACTGTGACAGCATAGGATTAATACCATCCAGTAAAATCAACTTAGCACTTTGCCAAGCGGCTCGGATCTCATCTTCTGATTTGCCACGAGTGCTAAAGTTAGTCAGTTTAAAAGGCTGATCTTCGGCCAGCGAGAGCAATAACTCTCCTTTTGATTTAGAAGCATGTCCTGACATCATAATCAACACTTCAGGCTGTTGCTGTGCAAAACTTTGGAAAGAAGACAAAGCTAAAATGAGCAGCGCGAATAGTCGGGTCATCTGTTTGTCTCCTTCGCATTGTTTTCAGTTTTCTTTTCATTCTCTGGAATATAGACAAAACTACCGTCTGCCATTTTATATGCGACCCCGGCTCTCATGCCTTCTCCAGAGCCTATTTCTCCATTAGATTTATATTGCTTAATTTCCTTGCCTTCTTTCACGATCACTTCCATGTTGGGTTCACCGGCGTTTTTTACCACAGTGACATTTTCTGATGTAAATGGACTGAGTGGATTTTGCGCAATAGAAATCAGTAACGCCGCGATAATCACCAAAAAAACATCAACCAAATTTACGGCACTCACAATAGGGTTTAATTCTTCGTCTTCATCTAAAAAGCGCATGGAAATTATTCCCCTCTCAGTTTTCGAATGTTGATCAACTCCTGAGCGCACCAACGTTTCTTAACCGAAGCGGGCCAAAAAGTAAGTGTAGAAATAACAAGTCCCCATATTACCGCAGCAAACGCAATAATTAAGTTTTCGCTGATCCCCTGAATGTTACCGTCTGCGAGCGCCTTTAACGCCGGCCCCATTGGGATCATTGTCGCGATAAGACCTAGCATTGGAGCAACCCGCGTAACAATTCGAAGCGTTTCGAGCTGCTTTAACGCAAACACCTCTAACTCATCTTCAGATGCGCTTGGATTCGCAATAAAATAGTTATGAACATGAAAGCCGTTGTAGCTTTGTAACGACTTATTATCTATTCCACGTTGGTATGACAAACGACTTTTCCTACGAATTAAAAATTCGGATACAAAGCGTCCAAGTGCAAAAAATGCGTAAACAAAAAGTACTGATATTACAATAATAACTGGCGTCATTAGCAGCTCAGATACATTGGCCATTAGCATTTCTATTGCTTGTATATTCACAATAATTCCCCTCTATAAATTATCGCGACAATGTACTTGAAAATGTAATAACTTACAACAACACAAATAGAAATTATTATTATTTAGATTGATCTTTTTAATAATGGAGGTATGATCTTCGCAAATTTTAGTAGCAGCTCAGCAATAAAATATTCATAGGAATCTCATCATGCGCTTTGCAAAAACACACTATTTGCGACTACTTATCGCCTCAATTATTGCTTCTGGATCAACGGTTGCGTTAGCCGATAACGCGGTTTCCGCAGATGATTTAGAAGTTATCGTTGTTAGTGGATCTCGTAGTGAGAAGCCACTTAAAGACGTAGCAGCTAGTATCTCCGTAATGTCTAGCCAAGACATCGAAGAACAAGTAATCACCGATGTAAATCAGCTTTTTCAGTATGATCCAAGTATAAAGATTACGGGTCGTATAGGTGGTGCACAAAATATTCAGGTTCGAGCTATGGGCGGCGATAGAGTATTGATCATAAAAGACGGTATGCGCATGAATGAAGGCTATGGCGCGGATGGACTCAACGATATAGTGGGCCGAGGTTTTATTGATACTGATACGATAAAACAAGTTGAAGTTGCGAAAGGAGCCAGCTCATCTCTCTATGGTTCCGATGCGTTGGGGGGTATTGTGGTATTTACCACCAAAGATGCCAGTGATTATCTTAGCGACAATGAGCATCTTGGCGCACGTGTAAGGATAGGCTATAGCGACCTCAGTGAACAAACTAATCTAAGTGCAACGCTAGCAGGCCAGCATGGCAATTTTGACCACTTACTGAGCCTAACAGCCAGAGATGGTAAAGAGGAACAAAATAAGCACAACACCCGCGCTCCCTTTGATATAGACTCTCAAAGCTTACTTTACAAATTAAAATACAACTTCAACGACAAAGATTATGTCAATGTTTCTGCTGATCTGTGGCGCCAAGATGTAAGTGGCGACCTTGCCGATGGTCTATTGGCATATTTCCGTGGTCTAGCTAAATATGGCTACAACATCGCGACGGAAAGTACAGAGACCGAAAAGCACACAGATTCGTTCCGCCTGAGTTATCACAACGATACAGGCAATAGCGTTTGGGACACAGCACAGTTTAATTTGTATTACACAAACAGTGTTCAAGACGATCAAGAGTACGCTTTACTCGATATTAACGCGCCTATGTTTGGTGTTATCGAAAAACGCGACATGTGGAAAACCGGTACTTATGAGCAAACTACGTATGGTTTTATTTCTCACGCGAGTAAAGCACTCGATAAGCAACATACTCTTGGTTACGGTGTTGATATAGAAACCACTGAGAGCCTACGCACAGTGCGTGAATACCGAGAAGTGGAAGGCGAAGTCACCAAAGATGACATTACTAATAAATTCCCGAAAAATGATACACTTCGCGCTGGCCTATTCATCAATGACGAAATAAAGCTACTAGATGACAAACTTATAATTACACCAGGCCTACGTTTCGATTATTACAACATGGACCCAAGCGGTACCTTAAAGACTGACGGTACAAAATTTGCGAAAATAGACGATCAACATTTATCGTTTAATTTAGGTGGTTTGTATTATCTAAACAACATGCTTTCTGTTTTTGCTCAGTACGGCCAAGGGTTCAAAGTACCGCCTTATGATCTAGCCTATATTGAACACTACAATCAGGCTTCTGCAGAATATTTATATGAAATCTTACCAGCAGAGGATTTAAGTCCAGAAGAAAGTGACACCTTGGAACTCGGATTACGTGGCCATATCGGTGACTTTACTATTTCAACTGCACTGTTCCACAATAAGTTTGACAACTTCTTGTCCACAGAGCTTATAAGCCGTGACACCATATTGGATGATGAAGGAAACTTTGCCTATAACCATGACAAATTCCAATACCAGAACATTGATTCAGTTACGATCAAAGGAGCTGAGTTCTCCACCACTTACTATGCTACCGATACATTGTCTGTTTCATTTAGCGCAACATATCAAGATGGTAAAAATGATGAGACAGATGAATATATCAGTTCCATTAATCCGCTGTCAGGGAACCTAGGCTTCAAGTATCAAAATGATATGGTGAGTTCAGATCTTATCCTTAATTTTGCTAAAAAAATGACCAAAGTGAACACTGGTAAATACCAAACTCCTGGATACGGCACGATTGACTGGTTAGCACAAGTTAAATTGGGTGATAATACTGCCGTAAATTTAGCTATCCGTAATCTATTTGATAAAACTTACTACCAACACGGCAATCTTGCAGGCCACGGTATGACAGAAAGCCTAGATGGACTTGAAAGTGCGGGACGAAGCTTTGCAGCCTCTATCCGATATGACTTCTAATACTAATTCGCTTAATTAAGTGAACTATTTCGAGGCGAGAAAACCTTGTCGATAACCCCGGTGAAGGTCAACTTCACCGGTGAACAGTTCTTAGCTTTGCATCTCTACTTGCTTAATTTATCCAAAGTCCGCTATGATTTTTTACGCAGCCAAAAGAGGCTTCCTTCAACGCTTAACCAGGCTTTTTTGCCACCACAATCTATATAACTTAAGACTTCTTCTTTTGAACCCAATGTGTAGCCATATATCTCTTTTTGCTTAGTCTTCTCTTGACCTGTAAGCATCTTGATAAAGTGCTTATTGTACCCTTTGATTGTCGCTTTTAGCTCATTTAAGGCTTTGCTCTCGCCATCCTGCGCAAAACGCATCAACGCCTCTGCAGATAGCATAAAAATACTCTCTTCTTCATATTCATCAAGGCAAGCTTGCAGTTTATCCCACTGCTTTAAGATAACTAAACCGTTCACATACAGGTATCGACAGGCCTGATTATCGTTTGGATTAAGTCGCAGCAGCACGTCTAGTTCATCAACTGCCTCTTGTACTCTGTCTGCCCAAAAGTAAATCCACGCTTTATGGTAACGAATAAACATATAAGGTCTGGTTTCGTGGATAAGCCAAAAATCACCTTGATTTTCCTCAATATAATCAGGCGTAATAAAGTCTTGTTCTTCATTATGAATAAACTGGTCAAGTAAAGGGATTGAATCGATGTGAGTCAATTTGAGTAAGTTCTCAATCAGTGAGTTTCTTATTTCTTCTTGTTCTTCATCAAAATCTTCTTCAAATTCAAACGTTCCGAACTCGTTGTCTAATTCAGGATCCCAAATTAAAGTATCCCCTAACTCCATAATCGCGCCTGCCAAATAACGCTTTACGTCATGAGCCTCTCGCTCAAAAGGCACCATAGGCTCAGCGTTTGAAAATGCCGCCTTTGCTGCATCTATGCTAGTAAATCCGGTGAGCTGTTGTTGTAATTCACTTACCGCACCTTTCTGCTCTAGTGATAAGTTCTCAAAAGATACTTTATCCAAAGCTTTGAGCAGACCAAGGCAAAAGCTCGGTAACGGAGCCCCTTCTACTAATGATGCTGCAAAGTCTTGCTTAGAGAGCGCACACTCTTTTGGCAACTTATAAGTTTTTCCATCCAAGCTTGAAACGCACTGCTCATGCAAATCCATTAAGGCCTCTAATTGAGCACGGTAAATAGCCGTGTAATCACCAAAGAGCTCAGGCAACCACTCGTGTATTTCAGCAATATCATTAATGGCTACTTTGCCAATCAAATAGCCTTCAACAAAATAATAATCCGGTTGATGCTGAGTATCATTAGAAAAGGCATTAACAGCTTTGCGTAACGCACTTGGAGTCATATAGAACATTCCTTTAATAATTGGGTAGGTAGGGGCAGCTTTACGCAGCGAACTCTACAAAAAACATCGCGGAATAAATCCGCTCCTACCATACTAGATCCCACTGGTAAAAACCACTTCACGCAGGTGGGGTCGCTTTACGCAGCGAACTCTACATAAAACATTGCGGAGCCAATCCGCTCCCACCACACTAGCCACCACTGATAGGAGCCGCGTCACGCGGCGATCTCTTCATAAAACATCGCGGAATAAATCCGCTCCCACCACACTAGCCACCACTGATAGGAGCCGCTTCACGCGGCGATCTCTTCATAAAACATCGAGGAATAAATCCGCATTCACCACACTCCCCCCGTTGGGGGGAGCCGCTTTACGCGGCGATCTTTGCGTCAAACTCAGGATCACAACCTTTGCGGTTCTACTGGGCTCTGTATAAAGGCGGCGAATCTATCAACTATGTTTGGATAATGCACACGTAACAGAGCTTGTGACTCACGGTTACTCAAAGCACGACATCGCTCAGTTTGCTCTTGCAGCATCAACTTTTTCAAACTCAGTCTCCCAGTCGTGGTAGACATCAAAAAATGGATGGCCGCCCAACTACTTTTATACATCAGCTCAGAGTTGTAAGACTTCCACTTGGATTCTGCATTGATAAGCTCATAAGGCGATAACACTCGCCCTGTAATATAACCGCGATGTAATCTAGCTTGATTTGGTGCAACAGTGCCAACCTGCATCGTCACTTTTACGGTTTGAAAATAGCCTGCAAGTCCCTCATTTAACCAACGCGGCGTATATCCAATCACAGCCTGATTAATAGCGTGCACCGCTTCATGAACGGCGGTTTGCATCGTCGCATGATGATTTCTCTGCTCGACCAAAGCAAGGTTGTATCTACCCAAGTAGAGACCAACATTACCCTTTGGATTGCCACCATAGGATTTAATCACTCGCTCATATTCGTGCCGATTAGGTAGCACCTTGATCCTGAGCGTCACCTTTTGCATCGCCTCCAAGCCAACAATACTGGTATACCCTCTAAATACGGCATTCAATTTAGCGCTCAAGGTGTTTTTAAACTTTTCCGTGATATTTGGACCGGAGATATTGAGGTCAAAGAAATCAAGAGCACGATTACGCTCTGGCTGATAATGCTTAGCCGCAGAACTCGGTTTTTTATCCGAGTAATTCGTAATGCCTCTTTCATCAACCCAAGTGTATATCCCATTCTCAACTCGGTATTTGATTCCCTCAGCTTGCTGAGAAACACAGCGACCAAACTGTCTTAAACTCGTTTGATGGTCATAGGTATCCCCGTTTGGTGACTGAATTGAACTTGGTTGTTTGAACTTTTGCTCTGAAACCACAGGCGCATTATTTAATTCAGTTTTTTGGTTGCTTAGCATATTGGTTATTTGAGGCTGTATCTGAGTAAACCAAAACTCACGGCCATCAAAAAAGAGAAACAACAACACAGAAAACACAACTAAACAGGCCTTAAAAATAGCCTCCTTCCACTCGCTCCAAGCGCCCTTCATTCCTTGACCCTCAATCCTATTTTTTATTGAAATATCGTGATAGTGAGAATAACCAAGCTAGACTTCCGCAGTTAGAAGCCGCTTTACGCGACGATCTCTTGCACTCCATTACAGAGAACCAATCCCTCACACAACCTTTCGACGCTGCCAAACCCAGCAAAGCGCCAAAGCAAATACACCGCTTGCATAGGTCACATACAAAGGCACTGAGGTGTCGGCATCCTCAGCATACATAAACACACTCGACATCACCCAAGCTGCAACTGCACCAATCAACAGCCATACCGCCGCAGAATACAGCTTATAAACCGGCGCACTCACATAACCCGACAACACTACGCAAGCTGCTGCTACACCGCCTATCACCGGCTTCTTCCACCAGCCCGCATACTCCGCCAACATCCCAGCCAAGGTTGCTGACACGACAAAAGTCACGACGACGATTATGATAGACAGTAAAAATTTAAGGGCTTGGTTCATACTCTACCTTTCTAATTTGGTTCGCTAGGTAACTTGGAGACTAGACAATAATAAGGTAACTGACACAATGTATGAAATAAATTCGGTGATGGTAGAAAGACACAAAACTTTTATATGTTCGAAACTACTGTCTACAAAAGCTGCGATTAATTCAACCTCTCTATCTGTAAAAGTGTCAGGCTCTCGCCATTTCTTATATTAGGTTAATTCTCCTATTCCCACACTTTTGGCAAAAAACTGGTTTGTTAATCTATTCTCTAAGATAAACTTCGGTCTAGCCAGTTAAATCTGTGCTCCCATAGAATGGAAGTTCTAATCGAAGTGTGGAATGTACGCAAAGTCTAAATCGCATACAGGAACAAGCAAGCGGTGAGAAAGGTAGCTCTACGAGGTACTAATAAAATTGCAATAATAAAGGCCGCAAATGCGACCAAATACTTACTAAAGTGCGATCGGAGGACACAGTCACCGACAGGCTGTTAGTTGTTCACGCAAGTGACGGTTTCAAGCAGTTCATAACACTGGTTTTTTGAACCACTGTCTTTTTGAACCCACTTTGTGCCACCGTCATAACGTGCAAAAGTAGACTCATCTTCACCACATTTAGTGGTAAAACGAACCGCATCATCAAACCCGTTGATATGGCAATAACCATACGCATTGTATGCACTTGCCCATACATCAAGCTTTACCGTGCTATTTGCATACACGCTTACATCGTGTAATACCACTTCGGCAGCCACAGAAGAAAACGCACACGTGCTCAATGCCGCAGCAATAATCAGCTTTTTCATTTCATAATCCTTTTACTTATTTTTAGAGTTTGGTTAGTGGGCAATTTGTTACCCACATTGATGATAAAATGTTCTGATTTAAATTTTGCTGCATAAATATGAATAAAAAGTTACTTACATTTTCTGCTCACCGCCATTCTCGCTACTATTTTATGCACACTTTGCTATGCTGCTAATATATACAGGAGCATCCCTATTTGAACGAAACATACAACACGCCATGAGGTTTAAGCGCGTATTATAACTTCACAAAAATATTCGACAGGTCTTTCTCTGCAACATGTAAAAGGCTGGCACAAGCCAAAATACCATCAAAAGCAGCAATATCTTGTATCTCTTCAAAGAATTAGTGTCTCACTGGTTGGCCTAGTTGTGTAGCGGCAATCTTCACTAGCTTTTCGCACGCATCCATTGCGCTGACTTCATAGCCAAGTTGTTTGAACGCGACAGCGTCGCTGCCACTGCCACAACCAGCGTCCAAAATGTGAATAAGACGTTTCTCACACTTTGGTAATTCAAGAAGAAACTCCTGATAAAGCGGTTGCATGTCACCATTGAAACTCTGCAAATTCACGTTTGCTGTCCGTTGCCAACGTGATGCCATAGTAAAGCTGATCTTACTAATCTAAACGGTTAGATAAACGCTCAAACACATAAAGATCCTGTTCGTGAGCGGTTACTTCATCCTTAACCGCTGTATATATTCATTTGAAATTAGATGTAAACGAATGCTGAGAGTATTAAACCCGAAAATCCATAATTTTTGTAGTGATTTACGTCAAATTCCGATGTTTTTGCCACTAAAGTGTTGGATATTTTTTGCCAGACTATTAACACAATGATTAAACCAACCCCACAAAAATAACAAATATAGATGAGCTCGCCTATTACAATGCATTACAACTATTTTTATCACTTTGCTGGCTTGAATGGTGTTTTTGTGTGTTAGGGGTCTAAATATTTTGTAAAAGCTAGCTGAAGTGCGTTAATACATTTAGGTTCGCGCTGTTCTGTTTATGCTGCAATTTCAATATTTACAACTAGCCACATACCAATCACAGATTATGGAAATAAAAAGGCCGCGACTCAAGCATCGCGGCCTCAGGAAAATAGCAGGTTTTAATTACAATTTCTGAAAACGTACTGTGTTGGACAGCTCAGTTTCTTTTTACTTCCAAAGTTACCATTCAGTTGAACTTGGCGACCATTTTTGCCAGAGAGCACTAAATCAACAAGCTTGTCGGTTCCGCTTTGAGCCCAAAAATAAACTGGCTCAGCTCCCGTTATCGACTTCGCATCGTGGATTTTACGAATATAGTTGGCTTCTTTTGGATCTGTGTAATGCTGAGCGCCCAAATAACTCCAAGCTTGAATACCTTGGGTTGACTTGAGGTTGCTATTATACAAATGAACCTTTCCGCCAGCTAAGCTATCGCCACTTGACATAGGGAAAGCAATTTCACTATACCCACTGTTATTTTCTGTACGAATCGCGCCCGAAGAATATGCGTGATCAGCCCAACAATCTGATGCATTGTAGCAACCTACATAGGATTTATTACCTTGTTGATCTATCACAAGCGTGCGGATCATTTTTCTCGATTCAGACGCGGTCTTAGGAACAAAACCGTGGATCCCGTCAGTCTCGTTAACTAACACCTTTAACGAGGTGACTTGCTTTCGGTCGTTGACGGTAATATCCAGATCTTTAACGTAAATGCGCTTAACTATAGTGGTTGTATATGGGTTATAACCATCAACAAGATCGACGTTATTGTCTGGTTGATACAGCAAGGCCTGGTTTAGCTTGTTAAAGCTATTAATATACTCATTATAAAAAGTATCAATTAAGCGCTGCCCATTGCGGTTATACCAAGTTCTTCCGTTATCACTGGAGTACATAAAATACAGATTTGTTCGGTTATCATTCGGGTAATGGCGAAGTTGGCCTCCTCCATCCTTGCCTCGAGCATAACAGTCTGCTGTTGAAAAGCCATTAATGGTACAGCGATCGGGTACGTGCACGTTAAATGCGACCGCGATAACACCATCTTTTTCTGTACTAACAGCATAATGTCCAAAACTCAGCTTATCATCCAGTGCAACTAGTTTTTTACTAGGCTTAACAGCAACTTGTTGGGTGCTCGCATTAGTTGGCGCAACTTCCGTAAAATAAAGCTGCCGACGGGCATCCTGTCGAAACTTGTCTCTCATAGCCGTTGTTGTTTGGATGTAACGAGTATTCAATAGTACAAATTTATCCTCTACCCACCAGGCTTGCGGATAAGTAAAGCCAAGGTAGTGACAAGAAGCGTTGCTATCTGGACAGTTGTGCTCTCTATCTAGGGCACTACCTAATTCATTCTCAGCGTGAACAAGTTCGAATGCGCCTACATTACCATCTCTTAATAAATCGGTTTTCAAAGTTGAACGATAGATTAATCCGCCACGATTGGAGTTGCGGCCTGAAATAAATACGTAAACATAGCCTTTATCATCCATATTGATGACTCCCGTATCGTGGAAGTCACTGGTTTCTTTCACATGGACTATAACAGGCTCCTTAATCTCACCAGTTTTATAGTTATAGGCACCAACAGCAATAACTAAGCGTTCGTAGTTTTTATTCGGTGGCATATTAGCTACAGCGCAATCGGAATGCGCACCATTGATAACGTAATAAGTCCAATCACCACGTTGTATTGCCATTGGTGCAGCTTTCGCAGAGCCCGTCGAAGACGGGCCTGAATACTTTGATACATTGACGCCACCAACTAAAAATAGTTGATTATCTAGGCTATACCAACTACCACGTAGTAGCTTTCTATTTAATCCTCCAGCCAAGTTCAAGTAATTGTACTGTGACAGCTCATCACGAAAGTTATTAGCGTAATTACTATGGGAGTCATCTTGATAGTTTAAGTTTACTTGTTCATAACGACATTTGCCGTGTTTATTGAAGTTGTAAAGATCTGAGTAGCCTTTACTTGAATCGACAGCAAAGCTAGAAAATGCAGGGGAAAGTAAAATTCCGGCTAGCAGCGCTTTTTTCACATTTGTATTCATTGTCATTCCTTTAGTTGAATTAGCTAGTCCCTATAATGAAACTAGAAACCAATTTAATAACAAAGAAAACAAAAATACAACATTGCCATTTGAATAGTTTGGACGGTTTACAACTTTTCCACATTCACCTACATTGAAAATGTAGCTTGAGTCTCAACAGGAAAGTGGCATGCACTTTAAAAATAAAATAACAAACGAGCGTTCTTACAATACCGGTGGCAGTGAGGCGAGTAGCCTTGAGAGCGACCGTGGGCGTATTATCAACAGTGCTGCGCTTAGACGGCTGCAACAAAAAACTCAGGTGTTTCCACTGGAGCGTAATGCGGCGGTGCGTTCGCGCTTAACGCACTCGCTTGAGGTGCAACAAAACGGCCGTTACATTGCTAAAAAAATTGTTGATGCGCTGGTGCAGCAAGGTAGACAAGATTTGCTGCAATATGAAGATAAAAACGGCCAGCAAGTGGATTTGTCTGAGTGTTTGGTCACCTTGTCTGAAATGGCCTGTTTGATGCACGATATTGGTAACCCTGCATTTGGTCACTTTGGCGAGGCCGCTATCAATGATTGGTTTAAACGCTATTTGAACCAGCATCAACAGTTTGCAAAAAGTGCTCGGGCGGCGCTTAGGTATGGCTCAAAGGAGAGCAAGGCGTCTGATCTGGCGGTGCTGAATCAAGAAATGGAGTTACTGCTCGATATTTGTAGTTTTGAGGGTAACGCCCAAGCCATTCGCGTTATTCATACGCTTTCTCGGCTTAACCTTACCTATTCACAATGTGCCACTGTGATGAAATATACCCGCTGCGCGACCACACCTAAATCAACCGTAGCCATTGATAAGTCTTATCTGCAAAAGAAAGCAGGATACTATTTTAGTGAAAGTGGTTTTATCAGTGAGCTGTGCGACAAATTGCAGATCCAAGTGGGTAATCGCCATCCTGTGACTTATATCATGGAAGCGGCTGACGATATTGCTTATTGCCTTGCTGATATGGAAGACGCTGTAGAAAAAGGCATTATTAGCGTAGATGAGTTAACGGGCTGTTTAATAGAGGAATATCAAAATATCGCCGCTGGATTTGGGATCACCGATGACAAGCTGTTAGAGCTTATGAGTAAAAAGCTGCACTATGCCAATGACAAAGCCAGCAAGCATATGGCGAATTTTGATAATGAATTTTTTATTTGGCTCCGCGTGGGGCTGTTGCACCCGCTTGCAGAACATGCCAAAACGCGTTTTATCGATAATATTGATGCAATCTACGAAGGGAGTTTTAATGCTTCGTTACTGGAAGATAATAGCCACCTTCACGCTATTGTAAAGTCGTTGAAAACAGTGGCGGCCAACAAGGTGTTTTCGAATAAAGAAGTAGAGCAGTTGGAGCTTCAAGGCTACAAGATCACCAGCAGCATATTGAATGAATATAAGCGAGTGCTTGACTTAGACGCTGATGAATTTAACGCAGCATTAAATGGCGACCATGACTTTGCGATAGAGTCGCGATTGATTAATCGGATTTCCAAAAAGTATGTTGCGGTATACCGCGAAACGGTCGCGAAGCTTAGTGAGGCTGAGCAAGCCGAGCCGATATTTGAGTTTTATTATCGCTGCCGTCTTATTCAAGATTTTATTAGCGGTATGACTGACCAGTTTGCTTATGATATGTATCGTGCGTTGACCGCGTTGGATTGAGGTTTAGGAAATGTTCGCGCGTCTTGTTGAAAAGATCGCCGCGTGAAGCGGCTCCTACCAGCGGTGATATTTGGGCAATTATCTAGCGGCAGTGTTGTGTGATGGGAGTGGGTTTACTCCGCGATCTTGATGAAAAGATCGCCGCGTCCTGCACAAGTGGCAATAAAGAAGGAGGTGCAAATTGCACCTCCTTTGAGTTTTGCAATCTAGTAGTACTTTACATGGATATTAAAACGTCACGTTTACACCAAACCAAATATTGCGGGCTTTGTCTTTTACGTTGTAGTCGTCGCTAAATACGACTTCACTTACCACACCACGGCCGCTTAGGTATTCGTATTTACCATCGCCGTTTAAGTCGTTGTAATCTGTGCTATAAGACGTAAAGTCTTCATCTAATAAGTTATTGATACGCGCAAACACAGTAACATTGTCGTTAAAGGTGTATTTAGCACCTAAGTGCAGTAGGTTGTAGTTTTTGTAGTACATGGCTTTGTCTAGGTTGTTGTCCCAGCCACGGTAACGATCAGAGCGCATTTCAGCATTTAGCGTTAGTGAAAACTCGTCCGTTACTTGCCAGTTTACCGTGGCATTTGCCATGTGCTCAGCGGTATTGGTTAGTGGTTGACCTTCTTGAGGGCCACTCTTTTGCTCGCTGTCAGTCCAGGTGTAGTTTGCGTAAAGTGAAATTGTATCGGTGAACTGGTAACGGCCTGCAAGCTCAATACCTTGGATCTCAACTTTGTCGATATTGATTTTTTGGCTATAAGTATCGTAACCAAGCTCGTCGTATACACCCAAATTCACGCATGGTTTTGCACCATTGGTTGCAGAGCAGCTCTTGATGGTGTCACCACGGGCGATTTTATCGTCAAACTCCGTTGAGAAGTAAGTGATATTAAAATTGTGGTTCTCTGTTGGGTGCGTCCAATACAATGCAACTTCGTTGTTTACACTGGTTTCTGGTTCAAGATCTGGGTTACCTGCAAACGGTGACGTACCTTGACCACCAAAGCCGGTGATACCATTGTATAAGTCAGTCGTTTGTGGCGTTTTATAACCTGTGCTGATCCCGCCTTTTACTGTCCAATCGTCAGACAGCTCGTATACACCGTATAGGCGCGGAGAAAGTTGGCTACCAAATACATCGTGGTTATCGTGACGGACACCCACTGTAACTGTTAGCGGATCGCTTAAGTACCAGTTATCTTCTACAAATAGCGAGTACATTTGGTGTTCCTGAACGCCTTGATCAACGCCAGACTCCATACCAAATACGCCATCTTGCAATTCACCGTCAACCCACTGGCCGCCCACAACAAACACGTGATCGCCAAGTAAATCGTCAACAGGAATATCCACTCGCGCGTCTAACGTATATTGGTTGCTGTTCAGTGTACGCTTTGGACGTGGTAAGAATGTGCTTTCAGCAAGCGCTTTACGTTCTGCTTCTTCCATATCGGCATATTTACCACTGCCATCGTACATGGCTTGTAGTAGTTTACGCTCTGCAACAGAGAGTGGCATAGTACGGCCATTGTTATCGGTATCAACAAACGCCAATGACACAAAGGTTTCAATATCACCAAACGTACCTTGATGCGTTAGTGACCACCAGCTTCGGTCAAATTCTTGATCCGCCGCATAACCTGCACGTGGATTTACCACACCGCGACGGTCTTGCCAGATTGATTCGATGTTGTCTTTGGTGCCAAGCGGATAGGTAATTTTGCCCGACTCAACGTCGTAGTTTGGTGTATTATCGTACTCTTGATTTGAGATATCGTAGTCAAAAGTAACAGTGTGGTTGTCGTTTGGCGTAAATACAAATGTCGCACCAAGTTGCGTATTAGTGTTATCAACCGTTCTACCACCACTACCAAAACCAAGTTCACGATGATGCAGCTCACCATTTGGATCGATTGCAGGTGAAAACTCAGGGTTCGATGCTTGACGCTCATAAATGCTACCGCGAGCAGAAAAGTTGAGTAAACCTTTAACCAAAGGTCCATAGATACTAAAGTCAGTGGTAATGTCATCACCAAACTGGTCGTTTGTTTGTAGGCTTCGGCCAAAATCGATGCTGCCGGTCCATTCATCTACTGACTTTTTAGTAATAATGTTGATTACGCCGCCCATCGCATCTGCGCCGTAAAGTGTAGAAGCTGGCCCCCTAATGACTTCAATTCGCTCAATGGCACTTTTAGGTGGAATATGGTTAAACGCGTTACCACCAAAGTTATTTGGGTAGATATCACCGTGGTTGTTTTGACGCTTACCGTCGATAAGAAGCAGCGTATATTCACCTGTTAAACCGCGCATACTCACGCTGCCTTGCCCGGTTTTATCTCGAGTTGTGCCAATGTCCACGCCTTCTTGGTACTTCACGGCATCGAGCAAAGTCGTATAGGACTGAGCTTGAATGTCTTCAGCAGTGATCACTGAAATACTCGCTGGTGCTTCTGGTATTTTTTGCTCAAAGCCAGTCGCAGTTACCACGATGCGCTCCATGTCCGGCTGCGCTTTTACCGAATCAGCAAAAGCAACTGGACTAAGGGCAGAAAGCACCAAAGCAGAAAGTACACCACGTTTAAAAGGCGTGTTTGTCATTGTTAATATCCCAAAATTTATTGCATTAAAGTAAATTTTGGCGCGTACTCTAAATGGAAACTGAACAAAAGTCAAAAATATTGATAATTAATCTCATTTGCATTTTTGATTTAGATCATATTTAAGGGACGTTGTAGGTTTATTGATTTTTCTTGGTCTTGCTCATGGAGAGATCGCCGCGTAAAGCGGCGGTCATTAGAGATAGAAGTGCGGGTAAACCCACACCTACCAAATACCCCCTTGGTAGGAGCTGCTTTATGCAGCGATAATTAGAGATAAAATCGTGGAGTAAATCCTCTCCTACCACATATTCAACCCCTTGGTGGGAGGCGCTTTATGCGGCGATCAGTAAAGAAGAGACCACCGCGTAAAGCGCTTGCTACAAGCTAAACAGTAAATTCCCTTGCATTGTCGTTGAGGCGATGACTGGTTTGCTCTAACTGCTCAACAATGGCCATAAACTCATTCATCCGCTTAATTGCTTCTTTGGAAATATCGCTCAGGCCATTGATATTGGTGTTAATGTCTTCGGTTACCGATAACTGCTCCTGTGAGGCGGTGGCGACACCTTGAGTCAAGTCTTTGATTTTGCTCACCGCTTCAAAGATACTATCGAGCACTTCGGAAGATACCATCACCTGCTCTTCCGTCGCTTGCACTTGGTGCTGGCTTTGCTGAATGGCTGTATTCGCACTCCCCGCTTTGGTTTGCAGCTGGTTGATGATATCGCGAATTTCTTCGGTGGATTTTTGGGTTCTTTGTGCAAGGGTCCGTACCTCATCTGCAACAACAGCAAAACCACGGCCTTGCTCTCCCGCCCTCGCCGCTTCGATGGCTGCATTTAATGCAAGCAGGTTAGTTTGCTCTGCGATAGCTTGGATCACGCTCACTACATTTGACACTTGGTCACTTTGCTCAGTCAACTCAGAGATAATATTCGCAGTTTCGTCAAAGCGCACTGACAAATCACTAAACTGCTGACTGGTTTGCGACATCACTTCCATCCCCCGCCGTGCTTCAAGTTCAACCTGATTGGCATAATCTGCGGTACTCACTGTACTGGACGTGACCTCATTGAGTGTTGCGGTCATTTCTTCCGCAGCCGTGGCGATGGTTTCAAGACGGGCATTTTGTTCTTCGCTTATCTCTTTATTACTGCGAATAAAATGCGCCACTTCTTTGGAAGATTGTGACATCGCGCCACCTGCTGAGCCGATATTCGTGACTGTATTTTTAAAGCTATTGAGCATACGGTTTACGATATTGGCCACCGCTTTAATCTCTGTAGCGCCGCTTTCGTCTACCGTTTTTCTAAGATCGTTTGAACTACCTATCTCTTCAAAAGTTCTACCAAGTAACTCTATCGGTTTCACAATACGACGACGAACTAAATACACGCCGAATAAGCTGAAACATACGGTTATTACTAACATCACCATAGCCCACAACACATAAGACTCTACAGCACTGTGGGCCTGTACAACATTTTGTTTAGTACGGTTTTCAAGTTCAGTAAAAAACGATTCAACTGGCTTCATGATGTTGGCTTTATAGCGATGATAATCATCACTGTGAGTAAGCTTAACCGCTTTGTTCAAATCGGGCTCGCCTTGAATGGTGTACTTACCAGCACTATCTTTAAACTTACCTTTTACGGCGTTCATGGCTTCGACTTCTAATGCAACAAGGCCATCGGAATTGGCTTGTGCCTCACTTAAGTAGTTGAGCTCCTTTTGGCTAAAGCCCGCCTCTTTCATGGCATCGAGTAATACTTCTCGCTGACCGTCTGGTTTTGGTTTCTCACCATAGTTAAGCACCAGATCCCAATAAATTTTATGGTAGCCTTCAGGCCTAGGCTTGTCGCCATTACGAATTGCTAATACATCCATATACATCTTTTCGTATTTATCGTTGCCAGTTACCGCATAGGTTCTGCCTAAGCGCGTTAAATCGTCGGAGCTTTGTCTTAATTCGTCGGCCAGTTGATAGGCTTTATAGCGGTTGTCAGCCATTCGTTCAAAATCAAGCAAGGCGTTGTACATGTTAACAACCAATAAGGTAACGATGACGACAAAAACAATAATGCCACCGAAGATAGTGGTCATGAGGATACGGATAGAGTTTAACTTCATGATTCTAGCCTTTATTGAAGCGTTCACAATAAAGACTAGTGCAGGGGTTGAGATTCTTCTAGCATAGAATTAGGAACAAACAGAGTTGACAAAGTAACAGTGAGAACCAAATCAAAAGATCGCGGGGTAAACCCGTTCCTACAACACACTCAAACCCTTGGTAGGAGCCGCTTTAAGCGGCGATCATTAAAGACAAGATCGCGGGGTAAATCCGCCCCTACCACAATAAACACCGCTTAAATACTGGCAGGCATACCCATGCAGCTTGCATAGTAAGTGGTCGTTGCTGGCCAATCAGAGAATACGCCGATTACGCCAACCTCTTTGGCCAATACATCTAGCACTTTAAAAGTATCGCCATCATTATCTATCATCGCCTCACCTGACAGACTGCCGTTGATGCTTTGATAGTACCAACCACCGCCGCTGGCTAGGTGACCAGAGCGCTCTAGTGTCCAAGTGATGATCTCAAGCCCTGCTGCTTTTGCAGCTTTGGCATAAGGTGAGGGTACGATTTCCCCTCCTTCTTCGGTTAATAACATCCACAGAGGTGGTGCGATAATGTTAACACCATCCGCTGCAAGCTCTTCCATCGTTGGCGACAATAGCTCTGGGTTATGCACGATTTGCTCTGCTGATACCATGGTTTCATTGTCTACCGCCTGCGCTTCGTACCTGTCGTCCAAATACACTGCCTGTGCGCCAAACTCTGGATTTTCTTTTATCCAATAGACGACATCGTCCCGATTAAATGACTGCGCCCAGACATTTTTTGGATCTACATTTGCAGCTTTATATTCGTCGATCATTTTTTGTGCGTAGGCTTCTTGTGTAAAACCGTCAAAAGGCATAGCGACTGACGGAGTCTTCAGCTCTGGCGTCATTTTCACGCCTAAACTTTTAAATAACTCAATACTCTGGGCATGGGTCATTAAAGTGCCACGGCTCGAATATAAATCGGTGCGCCAATTTGCCGTGCCATCCATATACTCCTCTACGGTTGTGGCCATTGAGTTTGCGGCATCCATTTTACCTTTTAATGTCTTAAACTCAGCCAAAGTAATGTCGCTGGTACAACACATAGCTTGGGCTGCAATTCCATTTTCAGGATCGCCTGGTACAAATGGTGTTGTACATTTTTGGCCTAAATCCGTTGCTAAAATATTTGTTGTAGTGTGTAAATCACATTGTGAGTGGCGACAAACCAGCTCTTTGTCTTTGGTAAAGGCAACGTCACACTCTAAAATCCCAGCACCCATTTTAGCCGCCGCAATATAAGATTCTTTGGTGTGTTCAGGAAACTGCATTGGCGCACCACGGTGTCCAATTGAAAAGTCTGTTTTATAAAAAGGCCCGTTAGCACACTGCTCAAGCTTGGTTTTGAGTGCACTGTCTTCCATATCTTGAATCAAGAAATCAGGACGTGTGCCCACTTGCATGGCACTTGCGCTACCTGCTGGCACTTCCACAATTACCGGAACTTCAACGACTTTTATTTCAGTCTCCGTTGTGATCACCGGCTTTTCAACCTGTACAACCTCCACAGAATCATCATCACATGCACTCAGTAATAATGCAGCTACGATCGCAGAACAAACGCTTATCTTATTCATTGTATTACCATTATTATTTTAAAGAAGGCTTACGCTAGAGGCTTTGCATTACGATTACGGGAACAAATCATGATTTTTTTGTTACATCTTTTTAACTAAATATAACTCCCCTGACTTGATAATGGTTGTGTAATTTGAATATAAAGAAAAAGAGCCTGCACTTAACAGACTCTTAGATGCGAGATAATTATCTAAGCGGTTAATTAGCTATTTGGCCTCTTAACTCACCACTTGGATTTGCTGGTGTATGCACATTTACGTAGTGACCACCGCCTGCCAGAATCGCAAATATTTCCGCTGTCAATGCTGCATTGGCCGGAGCCATCCAGCGATTGGCATCACTACTATCTTGCATTAATGCCAATAACACAGGGCCGTTTTCACCAGCAATGCCAGTATGTATATGCGCAGCCGTTGCATCGGCAACACCTGAGGTGAGGACTTGTAATTCAAGCTCAAAGCCGTTTCGATTTACCAAAGCATATCCACTACCAGTGGCTGTGGTTGTAACGGCTGGGACTTCTTGCTCGCCACTCAATGGAAACGCTACCAACGTGTAGTTGTCAGTGAGGATCTGACCACGGAGTTCACCACTCGCATTTGCTGGTGTATGCACATTAACATAGTGACCACCCGATGCGAGCACAGCAAAAATCTCAGCGTTGATCATGGTGTTGTCTGGCGTCATCCATACATTCATATCATCGGTGCTTTGCTCAAGGCCAACTAACACATCACCATTCATGCCGATCCGGCCAGTATGAATATGTGCCGCCGTTGCATCCTCAACACCCATTGTCACTACACGAAGTTCAACTTCATAATCGTTCATGTTCACCAATGCGTAGCCGTCCCCTGACGCCATGGTCGATACCGCAGGAACCTCTTGCTGACCTGAAAGCGCAAATGTAGCGAGCGCATAATTTCTGGTAAGAATTTGGCCACGTAGCTCACCACTGGGATTGCTAGGGGTATGGACATTAACATAGTGACCACCCGATGCGAGTACCGCAAAAATCTCAGCATTGATCATGGTGTTGTCTGGCGTCATCCATACATTCATATCATCGGTGCTTTGCTCAAGGCCCACTAAAACATCACCATTCATGCCGATCCGGCCAGTATGAATATGTGCCGCCGTTGCATCTTCAACACCCATTGTCACTACGCGAAGTTCAACTTCATAATCGTTCATGTTAACCAGTGCGTAGCCATCCCCTGACGCCATTGTCGATACTGCAGGAACCTCTTGCTGACCTGAAAGCGCAAATGTAGCGAGCGCATAATTGCTGGTAAGAATTTGGCCACGTAACTCACCACTTGGATTGCTAGGAGTATGGACATTAACATAGTGACCACCCGATGCGAGTACCGCAAAAATCTCAGCATTGATCATAGTGTTGTCTGGCGTCATCCATACATTCATATCATCGGTGCTTTGCTCAAGGCTCACTAAAACATCACCATTCATACCGATCCGACCGGTATGAATATGTGCCGCCGTTGCATCCTCAACACCGCTAGTGACAACTCTGAGCTCTACTTCATAGTTATCAGTGTTAACAAGGGCATAGCCATCACCGGATGCCATTGTTGCTACTGCTGGCACTTCCTGTTTGCCGGATAAGTCAAATGTCGCAACGGCGTAATTGTTCGTCAAGATTTGGCCGCGGATCTCACCATTTGGTAGCTCTGGCGTATGAACATTGACGTAGTGTCCACCCGAGAGCAAAACGTTCAACGTCGCTTCGTCGATCATCGTGTCATCTGGCGTTACCCAGTCTGTCATTACTTCGTCGTCCTGCTCTAACACCACAAGCACATCGCCGTTCATACCAATGCGGCCAGTGTGAATATGTGCTGCAGTGGCATCATCGACGTCCATAGTGACCGCGCGAAGATAAAGCTCGCCGTCGGTGCTGTCGTATGACGCATAACCATACCCCATGGCACTACTTTCATTCATTGGCACCTGTTGTGAGCCATCTAATTTGAACGTGATCACGCTTACCGTGTCTGGCACAATCTGAGCGCGTAACTCGCCGTTTGGAAAGGCTTCGGTGTGTAGATTGATATACCAATCACCATCCAACATATCCTCAATTAGATCCTCAGACAGATCTGTGATTGGAATACTGACCTTATTGTCATCTGATGCTTCAAAAGCGAATGCCACATCGCCATTCGCCCCCAAATCACCATCGTGAATATGTGCAGCACTAAAACCTTCGACGTCGCTGTAGTCGAGTGTTGCTCTGAATTGCATCAGATTTTCATCAAGCTCAACTGTTGCGGAAGCGGTTTGCATTGACGTATTCATCGGTACTTCTTGCTTTCCTGATAACATCAATTCAAAGGTCTTAGTCGCTGAAAACTCTTGGACTGGCGGGGGTGGCGGAGGTGTAACAGTATCGTTATCGTCGTTATCGCTGCATGCCATAAGAAGCATGAGGCTGGCACTTACTATAAACTTTTTCATTATACTCATCCTGTAGACTCGGTTAAAAAGAATGACTTTTGTCACCCATAGCTAACCCTTACGAACAGAGTTGAATAAAAGTTCATCAAATTTGCAAAATTATTGTATATTTTTTGTCTGTACCTAATTGCACCAACCGCAATACCAACTTTTGCCTGATCACCCTTTGATACCGATGGTACTAACGCTTGAATGGCATTAGTTCCAGCTCAGTGATATCAATGAATTTCTCACAATAATTGTGAAACCTCATTGCCATATAAGAGTCATATTTTTGTGATTAAGTAGCTGCTTTAACAATAATAATCAGGATATTTTATGTTTAAGCACTCACTTATCGCGCTCTCTTTGCTTTCTCTTCTCACTGGCTGTTCACTTGATGGTGACGATGGCGCCACAGGCTCGCAAGGGCAACAAGGCGTTGCCGGACAAGATGGTAACGATGGTCAAAATGGCTCCGACGGCCAAGATGGAGCAAACGGACAAGACGGAACCAATGGCACTAACGCCAATAGCGTGCTTGAAATAAGTCTTGTGGGACGCGCAGTGCTTAATGCAGAAAGCCCTGAAGGCGCCGCTGAAATTGTCGCTTACCAAGCATCCAAAAAATGGATATATGCCATTAATAGTTCAGGCAGTGCCGCTGTGGTTGAAGTTATTCCAGCAACCAGCTTTGATACGGCCGCTCTGGTCAAAAATAATGAAGGTGTTATTACCGCTACAAATTTAACATCAGCCATGACAATCAACTTAAACGACAATACACCCGGCGACGCAAACAGTATTGCAGTTGACGAAAACAACCAACTATTGGCAGTTGCAATGGCTGCCAAGACTACGGGTGACGCAGGACAAATCGCTTTTTATGATATCTCAGGTGCAACTCCGGCCTTTGTTAAAAATGTAACGGCGGGTGCACTACCTGATATGGTTACCTTTACTCATGATGGCAGCAAGGTCGTGGTCGCAAATGAAGGGGAACCCGCAGGTGACTACAGCGTTGATCCTGAAGGTAGCATCAGCATTATCAACATTACAAATGGCGTAGTTGCAAATACAGCAACACAATTAAACTTTAGCGCATTTAACACCAAGCAAGCTGAGCTAGAAGCACAAGGCATTGTCTTCGCCAATCCAACTGGTCGCACTATCAATGGCAAACTTATTAATACGACAGTTGCGATGGATTTAGAACCGGAATATGTCACCATCTCTAAAGACAACCGCTTCGCATATGTTTCAATTCAAGAAAACAACGCACTCGCTATCGTAGATCTAAGTGACAACAGCCTTAATTTAGTCGGTTTGGGATTCAAAGACTGGTCTAATTACACCATGGATGCCTCGGATAAAGATAAAAAGATCAATTTTAAAAAGTACCCCGGTCTTTATGGCATGTATCAGCCAGACACTATCTCTAGCTACACGTGGAAAGGCGCTAACTTTATTGTCTCTGCTAACGAAGGTGATGGTAGAGAATACTTTTTTGATGCTGCCGATGAAGCCGACTGTACCGCGAAAGGTGGTCTAGATTACGATAAAGACGATGGCTGTTTAGCGTACATTGATGAGAGCCGTGCCGAAGATCTTACCCTAGCAAGCAACTTTGCTTATCTCAATAATGACGATGACGACATTGGTCGCCTTAAAGTCACAACGGTGAAAGGCGATGAAAATAATGACGGCCAATATGAAGCGCTGTACACCTATGGTGCACGTTCATTCACCATTTGGGATAGCAACGGCCTTGTGGTGTTCGACTCAGGCGATCAAATCGAGCGGATCACAGCCTCCGTGCATGGCGCACAATTTAACAATGATGAAGACACCAATGAAGGCGATACGCGCTCCGATGCAAAAGGCCCAGAGCCGGAAGCACTAGCGCTAGGTCAAATTGGTGAACGCACTTTTGCATTCGTTGGCTTAGAGCGTATGGGTAGTATCATGGTTTACGATATCACCAACCCTTACGATGTTAAGTTTGAAGATTATTTTTACAACCGTGGATTAGTTGAAGATGCCGAAATCAGTGGCGACTTAGCCCCAGAGGGCATGGCATTTATTCCTGCCGACAAAAGTGCAACTGGCGAAGCCTTATTGGTGATCGGTAATGAAATTTCCGGCTCAGTTGCAGTATGGCAAATCGCTGAAAAATAAAGCATTCACATTAGTCGCAGTGGGAGGCGCTCTACGCGCCGATCTTGATGAAAAGATCGCGGGGTGAACCCGCTCCTACACCATATTCAAGCCTTTGGTGTGAGCCACTTTACGCGCCGATTTTGATGAAAAGCTCGCGGGGTGAACTCGCTTCTACACCATATTCAGGCTTTTGGTGGGAGCCGCTTTATGCGGCGATTATTAAGTTATTCTGACAATCCTTTGACCGTATTTGTGAGGTTTTCTGCGCCTTGCTTTATTTCATTCATCACTTTATTCACTTCATCGATTTGTGCAAGACCAAGCTCTGTGCTTTCAGACACCGTATTCATCAGTGCGGTGGCTTCTTTAGTTAACACTTCATTCTGATTTACCACATCATTGATTTCGTTGGTCGACTGCGAAGTACGTGCTGCCAAGCTTCTTACTTCATCGGCTACCACCGCAAACCCTCTTCCCTGCTCGCCCGCTCTGGCGGCTTCTATCGCGGCATTTAACGCAAGTAGGTTAGTTTGCTCTGCAATCGCACTGATGGTAGACACAATTGCCGAAATCCCTTTTGACTGTTCATTAAGCTGTGCTATCGCGGCCATTGCACTTTGCACTTGATTAGAAATAAGCCCGGAGGTACTGACGGATTCTTGCAACAGCAAGCTCGCACGGGCCGCTATTTGCTCGGTTTGCTCTGATGTCACCTGCGCAACCTCAGCAGCTTGTGCGACTCGATGCGCTTTTTGCACCCGCGCCGTGATATTTGTTGCAAACTTTATCACTTTAATGACTTTGCCATGTTCATCAAAGATAGGGTTATACGTTGCTTCAATCCAAATATCTTCGCCATGCTTACCTAAGCGATGAAAGCGACCACTTTTATGCTGGCCTTTTGCCAGCTCTTGCCAAAAATGTGGCTGCTCTTTATAAAAGCTGTCGTCACAGAACATTCGATGATGCTGACCTTTAATCTCACTGAGTTTATAACCCACAGTTGCCGTGAAATTTGGATTCGCATCTAAAATAACGCCCTCGGGTGTAAACTCTATGGTTGCCATGGACTTATTGAGTGCGTTAGCTATCGCTTCTTGTGCTTTTATAGTGAGCTTTTCTGCTGTGATGTCATTCGCAATTTTAACAATACGGGTCACTTTGCCATTTTCTTCAACCGGAAAATAGGTCGCATCGAGCCAAACTACGTCACCTGCTTTGGTAAAGCGCTCAAAATTACCAAACTGAGCTTGGCCACGCTTAAGGCTTGCCCAGAAACTGCGATATTCCGGAGAATTTACGTAGTCCTTGTGGCAAAAAATACGATGGTGCTGTCCTATCACTTCAGCCTCTGTGTAACCCACGACAGCGAGAAAATGTTGATTGACTGCAGCTATTTGACCATCGGGTGTAAATTCAATTTTTGCGACCGCTTCATCAATCGCAGAAAGTAATGCCCGAGCACGGTTGAGTTCAGCGGTCAAATTTTCAACTTCTTGATTTGGCTTTCGAAAAAAGTTCATAAGCTATTCCGTAACAAACAATATGCATGACTGCATTATTATCATAATTTTGGTAATAAAGTATGAATTATAGATAAGAAAGTGGAGTTTGGCGTTCTAACATACGCACCAAAACAAGCCGCGCGCTGATCACACAAGCAACGCGACTTGGCATTATATCAATGGTATTGACTAACCAGTGCTTTGGATAACTACTTCTGTACCGTTAGACGGTAGTCACCCGCACCGCTGTATGAGTAAACCAAAATGCGGTAATAACCTGAATTTGCCGTATAGTTAATTGACTCTTGTGAGGTTGGCGTCTCCGAAATGGCAACTTGTTGCCATGCTCCACCTTGCCAAGCTTCGAGTTTCAAATCGAAGTCTGCGTTCGCTGGCCCCTCTAAAGTAAGTGCTATTGTGCCACCGCTGTACTGAAACCAACTGCCGTCAGGTTGTATGGCTTGTTGCTTGTCTGCTAAGTATCCAGTGTAAACATCTCCCGCTGGTGGTGGGGTTGTACTACCGCTTACGGTAAATTGGATCTCTGTAGCGGGATCAGAAATATTGCTGATGGACAAGCCAGAGTCGCTTCCATTCCACCATAAGGCATTCGTCCCTTTGCTACTCAACGCATTCGGCAGTGTGGCGCTAAACTCTCCTGCCACATCAAATAAATCGCCATTATCCCCACGGTTGCGACCATTTTCAGGATCTCGTTTGGCATCACCATGCTCCATTTGGATATACGGATACCATTCATTCGAGTTATTGCCCGCAGAATCAACGTGCCAAATAGCCAAACCTGAATCGAGTTGCTCTGAGTTTTGTCCCGATTGATGAATAGCCTCAATGTAAAAGGCTTCATTCGCGTTACTTGGGTTGGTCCATTTATATGAGCTATTAGCGCCCGAAGTATGACTGAGCCTTCCCGTTGGGGCATTAGCATTTACGGCTGGATTAAGTTCAGTTACCGTATCCCAACCAGCTATGGCCCTGAAGTGTGCGACAGGTGGCGTCGGCTTAAAACGGTTGGAAGCACCAATCGCGCCAAATCCCATAACGCCAAAACTTGCGACTGAGCCTTCTGAGCTGCCGTCATAATCATAAAGATCGGGCCAATTTGTGATTAAGTGACCTGACTCATGTACAAAGGTGCCAATTGCAAGGCTATTTCCCATATCCGTGATTTGATAGCGATCGGTACACACGCCATCAGCACAAAAACGTGGACTGAGTCTTGCCATATGTGGCCACAGACCTTTAGACCATGCACTATCAGAGTTGCCGGCATAAAAAATATTTAATCCACGGATCTGCCCACTACTATTTGTAGTCAGCGAGCTAAAATCAAATCCCTGTTGAAATTCAAGCCAGTTCAGCGCTTCTTTTATGAGTTCTTGCGAGCGTACTGTTGAGCTTAATGCGCTATCCGCGTAATACGCTTTGTTTTTCTTTGCGGTGTAATAAGCCGTTACCGTATTGGTATAATCCAGCTTGCCTCCAGAGACCGACGAAAAATACCCTCTTACTGACTGCGCATTACCAAATTCATTGTAATTTTGGTCATTTAAAAAACGCTCAACCTGCGCTTTTGTGATAGTGCCGCGCTCATCAGGGAAATCGATGATGATAGTTAACCCTTTTACTTGACCGCTGATCTCGGCATTCAACGCCATTGCATTATCACTACGCTCAAACTGATGCATATGTATCAAGTCGACTGGTGTTTGGTTTTGACCCAACATTACCTGCTGCGCCGCTTTTACCTTTTTTGCAATAGCAGTTGAGGATAGTCCTTGCTGCATAGCATTTACTGAGTGACGTTGTATGCCTTGCTTGTTGCGTTTGGTCACAAGCTTACCTGTAGATATAAGCTGCTCACCATCAGCCGAAACCTGTGCGTAAGCCATGCCTTTAAGTGATGCATCATACACCACAAGCTCGCCGTCAGGTGTACGCTGCTGAGCAAAGTACGTATTACCATTAAGAATAAGTGTTATTACCTCACCACTCGGTTGGGTAAATTGGTACTGTTCGTTTTTATAAGGGATCGCCGCGTTTACTGCGACACTGGTTGCCAATAATGAGGTTGCGATAATTGCTGATGTTAATTTCATTTTTCCTTTCCTAGGTTACATGTTGTACAATCCATTAACATACAGAATGGATACAAAATTGCAACAACTCTCAAACCATTAAAGGTACAAAATTTATCAACCAGATAAATAACAAATAGTTACATAGCTTGTAATTCCATCATTTTAGAAGCTTTATATTTCAAAGTGAGCAAAAAAAATCCGTTTAAACTATTTTTTTCAATTTTTAGTTTACAAGTACTAAACATTACATTAGCATTGGTCTCGTTCCTTTGGGGCTGCACCTTTTTACCTGCGTATCTAGGCGTGCCTAAAGTCACAATTGAACTCCCGAGAAGTAGAGCTTGCCGACTGGGATGTTGGCATTATTGGGATTTCCTTGGCACAGCTTGTTGCTATTGGAGTTTTTATGCAGGCCAGATGGCCTGCTTTTTTTTGTCCAAAATTCGCCATCTAAGCTTTATACCAATTGCCGAGTGCAACTCAACTGGTTAAACTCAAAGCACATGTTCCTGATTTGATGTAAACCATGTCGGCACTACGTAAACCCGTTTCGGTATTGGTCGTAATATACAACGAACATAATGAGTTTTTGCTATTACAAAGAGCAGACGATAAACACTTTTGGCAATCAGTCACTGGGGGAGTAGATCCCGGTGAAACTCCAATCACTGCCGCGTATCGAGAGTTAAAAGAAGAGACAGGTATTGACGCCGCGGCGCTTGGGATCACCATCCACTCGCATAATAAAACGAATCAATACACTATAAGACCGCAGTGGCGCCATCGTTATGAGCCGGGTGTTACCATAAACACTGAGCATGTTTTTAGTATCCAAGTACCGTCAGGGATCAGTGTGGTACTTGCTGAAGATGAACATACAGACTTTATTTGGCTTAACAAAACACACGCTTGTGAACGCGTCTGGTCCCCAAGCAATCGACAGGAAATAGAACTCATAGGAGTATGATTGAGCTATGTTTACGACATTAGGATCTTTACAAACACCATGTTTAGTTGTTGATAAAATTGCTTTTTTGCATAACCTTTCGCGTATGGAAAAGCATCTTGATGCTTTTAATGTGGCCCTTCGCCCACATTTGAAAACGGTAAAATCCATTGCAGCCGCAAGCTATATTTTGGCCGACAAACAAGCAGGATGTACGGTCTCCACCCTAAAAGAAGCGGAAACGTTTGCTGCACAAGGTTACACCAATATCACTTATGCGGTGGGGATCACAGAAGATAAGCTACAACGCGTTCTTGCCCTAATCAACCAAGGTGTCAATCTAACCATATTGCTAGACAGCATGGAACAAGCCATGCTTGTCTCGCAATTTTGCTCGGAAAATGAGTGCACGATTCCTTGCTTGATAGAAATAGACTGCGACGGACATCGCGCAGGACTTAGCCCTAAAAACAAAGAAATCGTGACCATCGCAACCATACTGGAAAGCAGTGGTTTATATCGGGGTTTACTAACGCATGCCGGTGGCTCATACGCGTGTAGCACGGCTGAGCAACTAATACAGTTTGCTGAGAAAGAGCGCTTAGCCGTTGTGGCTGCTGCATCCATGCTGGAAGAGGCTGGGATCACCACAGCAGTGCTGAGTATTGGCTCTACCCCAACGGCACTGTCAACGCAAAACCTCGATGGGATCACTGAAGTGCGAGCTGGGGTCTATACATTCTTCGACCTTGTGATGGCTGGTATCGGCATATGTGACATCGAAGATATTGCACTAAGCGTGCTAACGCGTGTCACTGGTATCAAACGTAGTGAAAATAAGCTCTTTATAGATGCAGGCTGGATGGCGCTTTCAAGAGACAGAGGTACCGCGAGTCAAGCGTTTGATTGCGGCTATGGCCTCGTCTGTGACCAAGCGGGTAATTTGCTGCCTGGGCTCAAAGTAACCTCAGCAAATCAAGAACATGGCGTTATTGAATGTGAACCCGGCTTCACCTTACCAGACGTGAAACATGGTGACCTACTACGTATTTTACCAAATCATGCATGTGCAACAGCTGCTCAGCACTCGGGCTATCATGTGTTAAGTCATGATGACATCGAGTTTTGGCCAAGATTTGGGGGGTGGTGATAGCTGTACCGCCCGACACAGGATCAGGAGCATTCTTAGTGGATTAGTTTGAGCCGAGTTGATCTATGTAGCGCTCTATAACTTCCTGAATAGATCGATGCTCCTGAACGGGTAAATAATTTATATGGGCCAATAAAAACTCTTTGGTACCATAATTACTGAGTAGTATCTGATTTACTCTCTCTAACACCTGCCTGCTTACTTGAGTCTTATTACACATCACATGACCTAAAATAAACCGAGGTGAATCCGCGATTAGATAGGACTCATATTTATCTTGATTGGCTTTCGCGTATCGCATCACTTCAACAGGGTAACCAAGCAGAAAATCCACACGTTTCAACTCGAACATCCGATGTACAGTTTCATAATGATTACTTCCACCTCTCACCACTTTATTAGCGCTATCCACCTGTGCTAATTGCTTATCTAAAAAAGGCCCATATGACAGATCGTCAGCAGTTACTATCAGCTTATTTCTGTATACGTTAAAAAGTTGCATAAGAGAGACTACATTACCTTCTTCATCAAGCACTTCTTTAGATAGCGGAGGTGAATCAGCATGTTGATATAGACGTCTACTGATATAAAAATTTACTGGCAAGCTGAATAGAAAGTTTTTTTCGCGATAAGTAGTTTTTACTTTGTTAAGAGTGCAAATAGCTGATTTATCTTGCTTTAGCATTGAGCGTAACGTCCGTTTATAACTTGCGCCGAGAAACTCAATGTTTGAGAGGTTTAACTGTTCAAATAGTATTTTGTTGGTTGCGCCAGCAATATTTTCAGGTTTAGCTTTTTGCGTCAAAATAGCGAGGTCTTCTTCATCATCCAAAAATATCTGAATCGTTGTTGCATCAACATTAGCAGTGACAGCTAAGCAAAAAACGACAAATAGGTACCTCAGAAAATTCATATACATCATTCAATTACCTGGTAAACAAAAGGATTCCTGAGCCTAATACCTCCCTCTCTAAATTTAGTTGAGGATTTTACGATTGTAAAATCCATACCTTTCATCAACTCACAAGAATATTATATTGAATATTGTATACTTTAATCCTATGTTAAATAGGCTTGTAAATTAGCAAGCTTATTTAATAAGGATACAACTGTGAAAAAGATATATTTGAGAAGAGCGCACTGTTATGCGCTTCTATTACTATTAACGGCAGGTCCGGCAAGTGCAGCTCAACTCACTGACACCTGTAAATCCTCAGCCCCATTTACTGGAAGAGAAATTGTCAATAAGCAACCTATTTGCCTTCCGAGTGGCACTCGAACTTACTTAAGTATTCCAGGTACAAATAGTGTAAATAGTTTGGCAATTACCACTGGACATGGCTCAGGAAATCTTAATTTATATTCAAAAAATGGGGGGTGGCCAAAACTGGACGGTAGCGATCCAAATTCAAAAAGAAACGGTAATAGCGAATGTATCGTGCTTAAGAACTTAAACCAATATTGGACTTACATAACGTTAGATGGGACCAGTCAAGGTGCCTCATTGGTCGTTGATTTAGGTGCAACCTCATGCCGTAACTTAGGTTCTACTCCACCACCTGGAGATAATGATGGTTATCCTTTAAATTATGCCAACATCAAAGTGTTTAGATTTCAATTTAGCGATGCGCAACTTAACTGGAATTCAATGCAGCGTGATTTAGCTGACGCTGCAGCATATTACACGGACCAATCTTACGGTAAATTTAACCTCACATATGATACATCGGTGCCAATAATTAATATTAATCGACCCAAAAGTGACTTTGACAGTGACTTTCACGGTTGGACAGCTGAATGGAAGAAGCATGTTAAAGCAAACGGCGTTGACCCAGAAAACCCTGGAACTGGTAATGTGGTAATGATGGTTGCCCCTCAAGTTGGTAACTTCAATTCCAGCGCTGCTCCTCCTTCAATCAGTTTATATCACCACACATCAGGCGTGGTGGCACATGAGTTAGGACATGCACTAGGGCTACGTCATGCTAAAGCGCTAGAAGCTGGCCCTGGTAGAGTAATTGGCGATCATGATTATGCAAAGGAAAGTTTAAACTATGGTAACGTATATAGCATGATGGGAATGGGCGCTCATTCTTTAGAAGAATATAACTTACTGTACAAAAAGTATTTCGGTTGGATAAGCGGATCAGAAGTCCCACTCATTACCTCATCGGGAACATATCGCATTTATGCATTTGACCACGGACGCAATGATCAAGGATATATCGGATTAAAGCTGAAGTCAGGTAACGGCTTATATACGTATTGGTTAGAGTACAGAACTACAAATGCGCGATATCCAAATACCAAAAACGGCATACTCATCAATTTAGAGGGCTACTTCGAAAATGAGCAAGACCCACGCTTTTGGAAAACGACCTCTTACCTCTTAGATATGACCCCAGGGTCAAAAACACCAGGCTGGTGGGGTGACGACCAAACCGATTCGGAGCTAACAATCGGAAATTCATATACCGATCACTGGGGAGGATTCAAAATCACCCCGACATCAAAGGGCGGAGCAGAAAATAGCGCTACCGCATGGATAGAAATAAAAGTAGAACTACTTTAATGGAGTAAGTAACGATGGCTATCGTTTGAGGATGATTGCCATCGCTATACCTCTGAGTGAATTTATTTATAGCAGATCTTATTACGGATCTATATATATCATATCAATGACCTCAGCCATTATATTTTTTCTTTCTCTAACATTGCGCTTATTTAACTTTCTTCCTTCACCGACTCTATCACTGGCTACAGCAACGAGCATATAAAGCGCTTTACTATGTTCTGCAACCGATTCTCTTCGTATCATTTGAGGCACTTTGGGAATATACTGCGACTTGATGTCTGCAAAGTGCGCAAACACTGAAACCAAATCTTCCTGCTTTGGGTAGCTCTTATCTGCGCACCAACACACTAGAGTAACATTAAGATTTTTTGAATAAAAATGCCCCCAATTTAGTTCAATATTTTGGGCTTTTAATAATGGATGAACCAAGTGTAAGGAAACTCCATCTACAAGTAGTTTTACTAAGTAAAACGAATCTAGTTGCAACTGATTGTCGACGATAAATGAGTCTATCGCTTTTCCTTCTTTATCTATTAATTCAACTAAAACTCCTGAATAAGCCCGATCAGACGTTAAATATATCTTAAAGGGCACCAGTAGGCTGGCACCAATCAGTGCACAGCCAATGAGCAGCGCTATAGCTAATTTCCTAAAAGGACGCTCCAATTTCATTTCCTTTATCTTGGGTTCACTTCAAAAATAACTGGATAGTCAAGTAGAGCATTATCAGCCCCATCTTTCAAAGTGATAACTACATTGATTTCTGCCCCAGATATTTGATTTTGCGTAGTTAAGTTATAACTCATTCTTATTGTCTCACTGTCAACAAAAGACGCCCCCGTAGTATCAATTTTCACACCAGCAGGCATATTCGAAAACTGACTAAACAAATTTCGTACCTGCGACATCACATTTTGAGAGGCCGATACATTTACAGTAACAGGAACGGACTGTCCCGCAGCAACATTAACAATAACCCTAGGTGTGCTGCCATCTACACTGATCGGAATGATTTTACTTTGATGTTGTCCTTCGAACTCAGCAACTATCATGATTTGATGTTGACCATCGCTAAGCTCTAAACGCTTGGTGAAAGTCCCGTCATTTTGTATATCTGTGTTTTCGTTATTTACTCTTACTAATGCATCTACTTGATTGACACGACCCATGATAGTTACAGAGTTTGAGTTAATTATTGAGTTTGGCTCTGGAGAAATAATCTCAAGGTCTAACTGTTCAGGGTTATCGTCTTGAACAACCAATATAAGATCTACGATTTCAGAACTAATCGTCGCATTAGATGAATCCTTTAGAGTCAAAGTTAACTCAATCGGGTATCGATCAATTGCAGCATTCTGTGAAGCACTATATTGATAATCGAACCCAATTCCTGAGCGTGTACCATAGACTCTAAGTATCTGAAAGTTTGTCCCATAAGGTCTTAATGACAAACTATATGAATATCTTCTGACTAATGCTCTTTGTTCACTTGTTAAGGGCACCTCATAAGTTATAACTTCACTCACGCCACCTTGTATTAGTTCAATATATTCAGATTGAGAACTCGCACGAACTTTTAGCATCAAATACTTTTCTACCAGTTTGCCATTACGTTCAGCTTTGATTTGCAAACGGTGCTCACCAGAATCCAAATTTAAAGTTACCGAAAATGCCCCTATGGAATCTACATCGGCAAGCTTTCCATCGACTGTAACTTTTGCGTCTGCATGAGACACTTGACCATTAATAGTTACTTCCCCTTTGTCAAACTCAGCCCCTTCAACTGGACTAAATATTTCAAATGATAGTGGCTGAGGTAATACTTCAAAACTGACGCTTTTACGGACAGATTTATAACCATTAGTCGCATCGATGAAAACTTGATGTTTACCTTCTGCAAACTTGATTCGCTTATAGAACTCTCCTTGAGCATCAACAGTAGCCTGATGCCCTTGAATAATCACAGATGCCAGAGGGTCGCTAATACTGCCTTTAAATAACACTTCTGATTGCGAATAACCCTCCTGTTCAGTAGGAGATTGCATATTTAGTATGAGCTCATCCGTATCAACACTTACAATAATCGTTTTATTCACGTGTTGCTCAGCCGTTGAGGCGCGAACCACTATTTGATTAATACCTTCACTCAATAATAGTGTATGTGAGAAATCTCCATGTTCAGTGAGAACCACACTTTGCTCATTAATATCTAAGGTAGCCTCCGGATCGTTAACCTTTCCACGTACTTGAAATTCATTTGTACCTATTTTCTGTTCTTGCCTTAGATTGTCAAAACTGACTTGGAGCCTTGCTATCCCTACATACAAAAAGATATTCAAGAAATGTGTATGTACTGTGTTACCACTAGCATCAAGCAAATCGATTGCTACGGGTATTGTATACATACCTGGACGTGTCGATTGGCCTACATACACGTGATAATCAAACACTATAGTATCTGCAGGTGAACCCAACAGTTTCTTATAAGTAAAATTGACCTGAACCCCATGTGGGAGTGGGTCCATAAAAGAAGTTCGATAACGGTTTAACTGTGATATCACATCACTTGTTGTTTTCAACTGCCACTCTTTTTGAGCAGGATCATCAATTCTAACTTCAAGGTGGGATTCATCCGCAACAACTCTGTTGACTACTAGTAGTTTTTTACTCTCTCCAAACTTATTCGTAGCAACGATCTGTATCATATTTTCCCCTTGGTTTAGATAGTATTCCAACTCGAAATCTCCTACCTGAGAGTCGACCGAAATAGGGGTTCCATTGATTGTCAGTTGGGCATTCTTATCGTCCACCGAGCCGTGAATTAATATCTTTTCGGACATTGTATTTAACTCAGCCTCGTTAGGAGAGTCTAGCTTTAATGTTGGACTGCCAAAAGCAACGGAAAAGTTAACAACCTTTTGTGTTGACCCTGCGTCGTTAATGGCTTCCACTACGATTTGGTGGTCACCAACTCTATACTCTGAGGTATATAAAAAGTTACCATCCTTGCGAAGAGTCACCTCTACACCATCAACCAGTACCTTATTAACCGGAATTGAAACATCTATTATCCCGTCTATTGTTACAGGCTTAGCTCCCTCGTTAAATACTTTAAATAACTCATTTTGCCTAGGAGTGCCTATCTCAAAGGCCGGTTTCGGCATCGCCTTACGCTTAAATACGACTGTTTTTTCAGACACGTTATCATTTAAAGTAGAGTGTGCGGTTATCTTTACCTCGTTATCACCTAGCTCTAAAGGTAGGTCCAAATAATGATAAGAATCGAAATCTGATATAACACTCACATAACCACCTTCTCCTATAAAATACCTTTTCGCAGGAAGGCCATTGATATAGACATCAGCAAGTTTGTCATTATTAGTATCAACTTTTACCCTAACCACTGAGAAATATGTTTCTCCTCCGTCCATCGGCTCTTTTAAAGTAATATCAGGAACAGAATCAGACGTACCCAAAACATCAACATAACTTAAATAGTTCCGACTATTTGTTATGGGAGATCTGTTATCTGGCAAATTGACATAATGATTTACTCGCTTCTTCCCTGTGGTAGCACCACCCTCATTAGTTTTTAGCCCAACAATGACTTTTCCAATATAAATCCCGTCTATATTACTTTGATTGGAATCCATTTGAACAAGTGACTTCATATTAATTTCAGAATGATTTCTTTCAACTCGATCTCGAGAGAAAACATATTCAGGCTCATTAAATGTAATAATTTCATCTCTTGGATAGCTATAAAGATCTTGACCAGCAACTAAAGTATACTTATAAGGTTCAAAATTAAGACTAAAACGCTTACCAACCTGAACCCCACTAGCATTACTAACCATTATTTCATAATTCCCCAACAGAGAATCAACTCTCCCCCCCATCAGAAAGTATTCATTTACATCATTATTTAAAACCTGTCTTTTTATTTTTAACGGCTTACCATTCAAAGTAGCTTTTTCAGGAATAAAATTCACTACAGATGCTAACACCGATGTACTCGTTGACCGTACAATGCCATTATCTCTATGGCTCCATAGAATTATTTTTGGCTCCTCATTTATTTCAATAAATTCGGATAAATAATGTATTGATTGGTAATATATTTGCTCGCCTGCATCATCAAACACTCGGATCGTTGATGCATCATCAACTAACTCGCCTCGCGTCACTAATATTTGGTATATTTCATAAGGAAACTCTAAAATGATCGTTCGCTGACCCAGTTCGTCTACACCGAGATCATCTACTATAGTCCCCTCATCTATTCTGCCATAGGCTCCATTTGTAGTTCCTTTACTTGCAGGAGTAGGAGCCTGAAATAAGCCAGACTCTAAGCTTCTAGTCCAACCTAATGCAAACCTAAAACGTTTAGCTTTTGAATATAGTGCTTCGTCTATTTTTAGCGGTAACCTGATAGTATCTGGGGTAAGTACTTTTAAATCAAAAGCGTATTTCTCATATCGCAAAACTCTCGTTAGCTTTTGAATTGAGCCATCCTTAAATTCAAGTTCGGTTAAGACTGTATTTTTTCCTTCTTTCAACCCACTTTCAAATGTGAAATCAAACTGAACAGAATTTTCATCTATAGCTTCTACCCACGAACCATTATTAAACCTAGCTCTTTTTAACCCAGATGAAGTTGATACTTTTATGGAAGGCCATGCGGTATGAATTATTTCCCTATCAAGTAGGTTTGAATACTTGGCTGTATAAGTGCGTTTATTTACTTTAAGTTTATATACGCTAACTCTTCCTTCATACTCTGCATTGATCGTAATCCAATTTTCTTCTTCGGTAATAGGGATATCTACGGAAAAACGACCATCCTCCAGTGCGACAGTTCGACCATTCACCGATAGCAAAGCATTGGGTTCAGAAACTGAGCCTGATAATACGATATTATTAGATGAAACATGTTGGTCATGGCTATGTGAAAATACCTTAATTTGGGGGTATTCATCTGGATAATAGTCTAGTCGATATATTTCGGTGCTAAGTACTCCATTTCGGCTGAGCTCAAACTCCAAATAATTTCGACCGGGTTCAAGGTTAACAGGAATATCAAAAAAACCTTCCTGAATATCTATATTTTTACCTTGATACTTTAGTGTTTCCGCAGCAATTACATAACCTTGATATCTAGTATTAGGTGAACTTTCCACTTCACCATCTTGGTGTGAGGTAACTACCATAGCGGCGCCGCCATTAGGCTTAACCAAAGTCAGCTGAATCCAAGCTTCTTCAGTGTAATTAGCCTTAATGAATGCATTTTTCAAAGTCATGGGAACACTAAATTGATAAACACCGTATGTAGGATCACTACCAATAGACTCAAACTTAATCCCCAAACTTGGATTCATTGAGGGATCATTATCTGTGATACTTGCTTTAAACCCATAAGTAGATAACTTTGGATAGGCGTTATCTCTGGAGGCCTTGCTCGCAAATACCTGCTTACCGTCGAAGTCAACTGTTATATATTCAGGAAGTGTGATCAACCATTTATTACTTACTTTGAAGCTTTGAAATAGCTCAATTTCTTCGACGCTTCCTGCTGGTAAAGTAAGTAGACGAGGTTCAGCTCGCAAATTTATCATTTTCTCAGCCGTTACACCGAACTTACCATACGCAACAATTTTTAGTTTATTTTCACCAGCAGACAGTGGTACAGGAAATACAGTGAACAGGTCACCATTTAATACCCCTTCAACCCCATTAACTACAATGCGCTCTGCTCCCTCTTGCTTTCCTGCTACCGTGACAGATTTGGCATAAAGAAGCTGCCCATCTGTTTGGGAAGTGATATCAAATAAAGGTGGTTTTGCATATTTCACTGAGAACTCTAAATAAATGGTACCTCCATTTGCGTCTCTTCCCTTTAATACAATACTGTTTTCACCTTCTGTTAATTTAAAATCATTCAGTCTAAAACTTCCATCACGGATCTGAACCGCTTCTCCATTAATTAGAAGTACTCCAGATTGAGTATCAATAAACCCAAAAATATCGATCTTCGACGATGAGACAATTCTGATATCTTCGATATTTGTTAATGTAACCCCATGCTCACTTCTTGGTGGAAATTTTAATGTAAAGGGTGAGGTAACTTGCAATTTAAAACCCTGAGTAGCCAATAAAGGAAAGTCCGTTCCAGACAACTCGCCATTCACGAACTTAGCGGTTTGATATAAACCAGTGTCAGAGTTCACACCTGTAATAGAATCTAGTTTCCCTTCTCCGTACTTCTCCAATAACCCAAAGGCAGATTGACCGTTCCTTATACAAGGTAAGGCGGTAAAGTTAATACCAAATTGAAGCGCGATGGAACTACAACTAGAGCTTTCTGTAATTGGAATAATGTTCGATTCAACAGCATCAATAATAACAGCTTGCATCAGCTCTAAAGTAAAATCATCACCTACCCAGCTTTCACCATCGTATGTGTATTCAGCCGTAACTTCGCCATCTATACCAAGAGTAGAGACGCCTTGAACTTTTGCACTACCACCCAACCGTCTCACCAGTTCAGACGCTCGCGGGAGATCTAATAGTTCGGTGGGGTAGTATGTATAATTTCTACCTTTAACTAGCTTAATATTTGGAACAAGAAGTCCAGTACCTTGCGTAGATTCTTGTTGATTACTAAATCCATCGTTATCGAAATCTGCATCTCCATCTGAAACGGAATTAGACCATGAATACGCATTTCTCGGATCTGTATACAACTCGTTTATTTCTACATCATTCGTAAGGCCGTCACCATCTATATCTTCGTCACAAGCATCCCCAAACTCATCACCATCGATGTTTTCTTGTAATTCATTATGGATTAGTGGGCAATTATCATTCGCATTTGATACTCCATCACCATCTAGATCTTGAGTTGATATATCGCAAGCATCCCCTTTCCCATCCTCATCAACATCAGACTGATCTTTATTAGGAACGAATTGACAATTATCAAGAGAAACAAATGCGCTTCCAGATAACAATAGGTTCATCAACGAAGCGTGATCTTGTGCGCTGTAAGATTTATAAGCAGAGCCATCATTAGAGGAGGCAAACTGAACAGCTCCCCTCTCTGGTGTATGGCTAGGAATGCGTATATATGAAACACCATCTTCGGTAGTAAGCTTCAATTGGCTGTTAGGTTGATTCACCACAACACACTCACAATTATATGGGTCAATAGTTGTAATCAACTGGCCAATCATCTTTTTACTTTCTTCAGTTAACTCAAATTCAGTATACCTATGAAGCGATAGATCAAACTCTCCCAGTAAAACTTGTTGATTAGAATCAATGGACTGTTTTACAAAGTAAAGCTTTGAAGATTGGCTCTTTGAATACTCTAAGTTAACACTTTCTACTTTATAAAGGCGTTGTAATAGCAAAGCTTGATTTGAAGGCTCTCCCAATTGTTGATAGTCCAGCACAGTGTCGTTGTCATCATCGTCGTCACACAGATCTCCTAGCCCATCGGTATCATTGTCCCTTTGATCTTCATTTGATACTAATGGGCAATTATCTATAACGTCACCGACTGAATCACCATCGCTATCTTCTTGACCTGAGTTCGGTACTAGAGGCGCATTATCGTTGTAATCTTTGATTCCGTCATTATCATCATCGTCATCACATGCATCACCTTGTTCATCATCATCTGTATTTATTTGACTCGGGTTTGGCAATGCTGGGCAGTTATCATCCTTGTCAGCAATACCATCCTTGTCTGCGTCTGCATAAGGAGGGTGCACTTTGTCATCTTTGGGATCAAACCCCCCCTTTATCTCGTCACTATCAGAGAATCCGTCACCATCCGTGTCTGTTGCAAGTGCATCAGTCTTGTAAACAGTCAACTCTTGGTAATCCGATAAGCCATCATTATCACTGTCACTATTGGTTGCCGATGTACCTGTAACCTTGACTTCTTGATAATCACTTATCCCATCACCGTCTGTATCACCTACGCTCGAACTTGTACCCAACTGGAATTCTTCAATATTCGATAATCCATCGTTGTCTAAATCATCTAACGAATCATCAACGTTAATATTTAAACCATTTACCTTCTCATACCAATCAGGAATACCGTCACCGTCAGTATCCTTATTATCATTCACAGATATAATGCTTGCTAATATTTGCAGTCGACCTGATTGTGAGTTATCAGCTAACTTAACTTGATTATTGTCTAAACCGCGCACTGAATGACCAATAATATTTACATTGGTACTTAGCTGGCTAATATGTGTTTCACCGTCTGAAAGGTTTGATAAGCTCACCGCAGCCATATTGTCAGGCAAAGAGTCTCCCACAATATGTGACAGCGGGTATTTGGCATTAGGGAAATAGAAGTAAACAAGGTTTCCAACCGCATTATCAGCCGTTTTATCTTCGATATATGCAGCGACAGTGTCATTTAAGACAACCCCCTCTTTTGCCATTGTCTTTACTGAAAATAATGCGCCAGACTCAGGTACTAGCTTTACATTACCATTACTATCCTCTTGACGTATCTGGTAATAGTAATAGGTATTTTCGGATAGTCCTTTAACCCGAGTCCTAAATAACCCCATTGCCGTCATTTTATTTTTGATTACTTTATCATCAGTGTAAGTAAACTGTGCTTCACGTGTAGTAGAAGAGACTGGGTGAGTGCCTTTCGGATCTAAATACACATTGACAGTGCCTCGACTTTCCGCAGGTGCAGACCACGCGACAATAAAAGATCGAGTATTCACATCAGAATGTAGTACGCTAGATGGGTGTACTTCTAGTGCCATAGCAGAGATGCTGCTAATAAAATAAAATAAAATTATAATTATCGATTTAAATCTCATTGTATCCCTACTCTTGGCATTTAATTGACGTTGGGTAAGTAAATGTGCAACTTGCTTCAGCAGCGCTATTGCCTGATGCATCAGATATGCTCAATTTAAATGTATTACTCCCCTTATTAAGCTCTGAGGCCTTTGGTGAATAGATAAGCTGCATGTGCTCTGGCTTTAGGTGCAAAACTTCCTCTGTTATGACGCCAATTTGATGGTGGTCTAGCCATAGCTGAGCAAAGTTAGGTGACTGATTTAATTGAATAGAGTCTTGTAAATTACTTGCATTAATAACCGTTCCATTCGGCATAGTGATATTGAGCATTTGAAGGTCTATACCACTAACATTTCCAATTCCCGGATAGCTGGATAGATCGTCACTACCGCTTGAAAAGGGATCTTCTATAACGAATGAGAGCTGTATTGGCTTAGGATAAATTGTTGCGTAACCAGTTAAGTCTTTATAGTACGTTTCTCTAACGATTCCCCATCGAGTATCATACGTATCACCCACGAAAATACCGTGTCTGTATTCTGGAATTACAGCTTTAACAAAAACGGGCTGGTTTGCATAGAAATCACCGACGTTTGTTACTTTAACCTTCCCAGCGCGGTGAGCATAATAATGAACTTGGTCTTCACCTCGGCATTGCCAAATATCTTTATCCTCTTTACAGACTAATTTACTATCTATGACCTCCATTTCTGTACCTTCATCAGCATAATTAAGCACTGAAAAGTGAATATCATCGGCCTTTTGATGAGTCGGCATAACTTTTGTAAAGTCTTTAATTCTAGTGATATCATCCCTTGCATATGCGCTCTTAGGCCCTTCCCAGCGATATCCTTCTCCGGTTAGTTTCCACTCCATTACATCATTCCACATCGCCTTTTCCCCTGTGAGTGGTTCTGATTGTGAGTTACGCATAAATCCATGTGGCTTGAAGCTTATTTCTTCCTCCAAAGGCTGCCCCACAATAGCTGTTATTCTCCGGTCAGATTTTTGGGTAAGTAAAATAGGCCCCATATCAATATCTAATTTGTACTTTAGTGCCTTAGAGCCTATTTGAAGGTTGATGACATAAGTTTCTGCTAAGCCTTGAGTATCTTTATTACCAAACTCATCTATTGTTGGAATGGCCTCACTCATCTTTATATCAGCTAACCAAATACCACGGTTATTCGTTCGAAATCCATTTATTGGTACGCCCTGTATGTCACCAGGTAAAATTTCAATTCCCGAGTCTGGAGTTGGAGAAATAACCTTTACCTCAGCATCACTGACAGGATTACCATAAGCATCTTTTGCTATTAATCCTAATGCGTTAAAACTTTGTGTATACATAGTTCCTTGGAGATCAGTTAAACTACTAGAAATTACGCGGCTAATGGCACCAGCTTTTGCTTCAGCTGTAAAAATAACGGGGGCGGATTGACCTGGAATAGCCATCATCGCGATTTGAGGGATTTTTACCAATGAATTTGATATGTCGCTATTGCCTCCATTAACATATAACTTATCGCCAAGCTTATGATAAACCTCTATTTTCCCGTTTTCATCGGTATCAACCTGTAAAGTTCGTTTAGTAGTAGAAGACGCACTTTTTCCTAACTTACCTTCTCCTGAAACGATCAACCAATCCACTCTCAAGTCTTTAATACCATTTCCTTGAGCATCTAAAAAAGTTACAGCCCAAGGATCCGGAAGCACCTCTCCAACAGGGCATTGACTTCCACAATTCTGTTCTGTTTTCTCTATATTTATTTTTGCCACCGGTGCAGAAATAACTTTTACAGTCAAAAGGATAGGTTCAATATCAGGTATTCCAGGAACACTTACTCTTAGTTGAAAATCCTCAACTAGATTTGGAGCTGCAACTTTAACTGCGACCATGCCATAGCTATCAGATTTTAATGACTCTAGTTGCGTATCGGTGAGCCCTGCTTTAGCGGCAGCGGGACTTGGAGCACTCTCATTCTTTTTTAATGAGTTACGTTTAATAACTTGAAGCTTTTTAGCCTCTTCAGACGCGATACTTTTTTGCGTCAAAACCACATCAGCATTTGCTACAGGTTGTCCCCTTTTATCTGTAATTAGCAATAATATTGGTTCAGCAAGCTCAGTCCCCTTTACTGCAGTCTGACCCTCACCTAGAAGCACAGACGTTTTAGCCGAACCAGTTGGCGCATCAATATCAATAGAAAGCTGATATGCACTCACCATTTCAGATGAAATAACGAGTGTATAAATCCCTGTGGCCTCAATTTCAAAGTTTTGTACCGCTATATAGGTGCCTCCTACACTAGCTTTTCGATGCAGAAGCATTCCTCCATTTGGGTTTAACATTTGGAGACCGAGCTTTGCTCTACTCTGCAGTGGGAGTAATTGAATATTAACTTTTGAACCTGCTAATGCTACAAATGTATAAACGTCTTGTTCGCCTAAGGCGTCAATTCCTCCTCTTACTTTCATTCCAGAGAGCAACTGTGTTAAAGACTCACTGTTTTCCAATACTTGATTGGGCATGATACTTAATGTAGCTTCATTACTTTTTAGTCCATTTACTGTCACTGACAGCATATACTCCCCGGCTTCTATATCGTTTGGAATTTGAACAAGTAATGAGTTATGGGATGCGTTTTGGACTGCTAGTCTTTTGTTACCGGCCAAAACGATATTTTCACCGACTTCGGCCGTAAAACCTTCTCCGGATATTAATACATAACCACGTGGTAGCGTTACGCCTGGAGAAATATAGTTGATAGTTGGCGCTGAAATTTCCTGCTTTGATAGCTGAAAAGTTCCACTATCTACCAACATACGAACTTCTAAAGCTACTCCATGTGGCAAATCAAATCTATCACCAACAATTACTCCTCCCTCATATCGAGCTTCTCGATATGCTTTGGTATTAGAGTCATAGTATCTGATACTCTCAACCGTTTCAGAACTGCCGATTGCTTCTAACATTTGATAAGAATCAAAATCACTTGGAGGGCAAGTGATAGAAACCAAATTTAACCCTTTTTTCAAGGGAAATTGGTGACAATAGGTGCCACCAGGAAATACCAGTTCACCATCACTTTCACTGGCTATTAGGTAACCTTCCCCTGATTGAATGTCAAATTCTACACCTTGTGGCTGGCCATCAAGCATGAAAGCAAACTCGAAACCGCCAGTTTCAGTATTAAAGCGTTCTATTCTATTTACTTCAATAAACTGAGAAACTTGACTTAATAAATCATAAGACGTTAGACCAAAAGGCACTAATTGAGGATAGCCGAAGTAATTCAACCCTTTTTTTAAAGGAAATTTAAATTCACTTGTGGCCTTTTGGTTTATATAAAAATTGATATCTGAGATTTCAATACCCGCAGTAACATCAAATAACAGAGGCTCTTCAACCCCTTCTTCATACGAAGATTCCTTAGGGTCATAATACTCTCGTTCAAAGAACGTAGAGTCAGGGTTAGTCACCAGTATATTAAGCCGCTCAGCTTCCAAGCCAACATGTGAGGAATCCAGAGGCTCTATTTTTAAAAAATACTTCCCAATCGGTACAAATAAGTCGTATTGCCCATTGGTTAAACTGTAAGTACCAACAATTGACTCTTTGGTATCACTATTTACTGCAATAACATGCGCGCCAGTGATCGTTCTACCAGAGACACCATCAAGCACTTGACCAGAAATGCGTCCATAACGAGTTTTTGTGTCAGCGTTTCCCATATAACTTGCAAGCGTGCTGATATCATCTGCTTTTAGCAATGAACCTCGCTCAATATCCGTATCTTGAGTAGGGTACATAGTACTATATGGCAAAGAACTGTGAGCAAGCCCAATACAATGGCCTATCTCATGAAGTGCAACGTTATAGATAAGTTGATCAGAAAAGACCTTTGCACCGTCAAAAAAGATATCAGCGTCAAAGATAGTTCCAGCAGGATAAAACCCAAGTGGAATATCATTTATCCCATCACCATTTAAATCGGCATTATCGTCGGTGATCTCAAGCTCTTTGTTGATGCTTGTGGAGGAACAAACAGCCAATACAGGTTCTGGGAATTCATGTGCAGTGTTAGCGAATGAAATTACGTTATACCCATCAATATTTGGTCCCAGCGCACTACCTCGCCCTTTGCCAGTTTCAGGTGTGGTTCCGCCATAAGAGAATGTTACATTACTATCAGGTAAAGCTTGCCAAGTGGCAAAAGCTTCTCGTAACTTTTGTTCTAAAATATTAAACTCTAAGGGAGGATAGCCTGACTCGTTTAAACTCCATACGTAGGGCTGATTATTAGCATCCCACTTGACTGGAACAGGTTGATTTGAACTATCGAATTGCCAATTTGGACTTCCACCAAATGCCGGGAATATCACCAAAAATAGTAATAAGCAAATCCAGTTTGCGATTTTCATGATTTCAGATTCTTATTGTTTAGTTAATACAGTTTTGTCGTACAGCTAATTCACGCACATCTTGTTGATTCGCGTTATTAAACAAAGTGATAGCCTCTTTCAGAGATAAATCAATATCACATAGAGCTTCTAGCCTGTAGTCTTGAAATTTATCATTTTGCTTTACACGTAGTAACTTGACAGGGAAATCAATTAAATCCCGTTGATTATCCCACCATCCGATTACAAAAAAGAATTCGCTCAGAGGGCGTTCAATTTTTCTTGTTAAAAGAAGGTTTGCTAAATTGAAAATGCTATAACCTTGTTTTGCATCCACTGCAATTGGGTAAATACTAATGCCTGGTATCGACAGCATATATTTTCCATAGTCCAGTTCCCATTTAGGAGAATAGACAACTGGCATCTGACGACTTGATACCATTGTGGTATTTTCTGGTAAAGAAATTACCACTCCTTTGGTAGCCAACGTCTTGATCGTCATTTCAAATTCATTATGGCTAGAGTCAAGGCGAATATGCGACGCTGCATTATCAATAAAATCTATATTCAGTGGCTGAGAAAAAATAACTTCACTGCTGTGAGGTGTCACATTGAACTGTATATAATTTGGTTTTGATAATGCTGTAAAGCAACATAAATACATCAAAACAGCTATTATTTTACTTTTCATTTATTAACTTCCCCATATCCTTTTTGGGATCTATGCTCTTATTACTTGTCTGTTTATCTGTTTTTTTACTCTCAGCTTTGACGGCAATCGCTGAATGGTTCTTAATACTTTCAATACCAATGGCACCTAACGCAATAGCTGAAGCATCTACACGTGTTAACACAAACTTATTAGTGAAATTCACTGTATTTACTGCCTTATGCTTTAAGTGTATAACTTTGGCTGTTGGCTCTTTTCTTGGTTTTGTCAGATTCGCTATTCGAGCTAAAGGAGCGAGCGCTTCTTGACGATGTGGGATCTTTTGCGTTCGTTGATATGGCGCGACTCTCTTTTCACCCATTATGGCTTTCAAGGTTTCTATAGAGTCTGCTTCATTACCGTGCGCGCTACGTGTGTTAATAATCAACAGAGCAAGTAATAATGCCTTAGTTGTAATATTATTCATTTTCGTCCCTCTACACCGTATTTTTGCTTAAGCAGCTCTTTGATCCGCTTTTTTCCTTGAGCTAGAGTTAACGGTTCTTGCTCAAGCACAGCTTGGCTAGCTGCTGATGATTTGCTCTCTTGGCTACGTCCTAGGCTACTCACAGCAGGAGCCATATAACTTGTAACTTTCAATTGCTTAAATTTAGGCAGCGTAGCAGACTCTGAACCTATACCCTGAATAAATACCACCGAGTCAGCTCCACTGACTAAACGTTGCTCACCTAGTTCACTTTTTCTGGTGAAGTACAGAGCCTCTTCGCCCTCACGGAGTAAAATTTGATGTGAAATATGTTGTGTTACCTCCACATTTAACACTGGGTGCAAGGCTGTTCCTCCTAGCTGAGTGATTACAATCTCATTTCGTGCCGGTATATTTTTTGCGGACGCACTCAAATCATCTCGAACTAACACCTGATTGAGGGTAATAATTTGCCCATCTCTCCATTCGCTCCGCTTTGACATTACTTTTCCTTGTACAACTGTATCTGCAAGCTGTACCTGCTCTGATAATGACAAAGCTAAGCTAAACTCACTAAAAATAAGCAGCAAGCTTAGAAATATAACTTTAGAAAATGCCATTTCTTTACTCCTTCTTAGGTTCTGCGGTTATCTCTCCCGCTTTTACTTCAAGCCTAATTTCCGGTTTTGTAGTATCGAAGAGTAATACGTGATTTCGATCGATCCCCGGGTCATATGCAAATGCGCCGACTTTTTTAGCATAACTACCAAACATTTCTCCTGGTAAAGAAGTACCTGAATGCCAAGAGTATCGATTTTCGTTTTGAGAAAATTTCTCGTTATGGACTGTGTATTTTGGGCCAGTGCGAGTCACTACTCGTCTCGCAGGAGTGTTAGGTGTACTATCTAATAAGCTCCCCTCAGTAAGGCTATCAGTTGGGTTGCCTTCTTGATCTCTGTGGTTATTGAGGTCAGCAGCCTTAACCAATAACTGCACGCGACCATTTAGACCATCCCCAAATAAAGAACTCAATACCCCGGGACTCACCTTAACTTCCCAGCAGTTACCCGTTTGTCTAGTGGACGCCTTTACAACGGTGCAACCTGAAAACTGTCCATCGTTTAATACACTAAATTCCAAATCTTCGGTATTTAGCATGACGTCCTTGCCATTTTGAGAAAAGCCCAGAGCAAATGAGCTACCTTCGGTATTCGGATGGCGTATTGCTTCGTTAAATTTTAATCGAAGAGTAATATCCTCTTGGTGATTTAAAAAGCGCAAATGTGGAATTGTCTGTGCCTTATATCGTTCTGATATAAAATAAAATTTTTCTTTCGCATCGCGATGAAACCAAGGATTTTCGTCAAATAACGTAATGTCTCCATCCCGATTTATTTTTCCTTGCCACTTCATCCCATACTTTGCTTCTCCTCCTTGAACAACCTCAACTTGCTGCAAATAAGGAGGCAGGTTGGCAACGTCGTAAAAAAACTGACTATAGCCTGTTAAAAATTTCAAAGAATATGGGATAAGTACTTCAGCGTAACGCTCTAACAAACTATCACCGCTGAAGCAACGCTTTTGCTCTACAGAAGACTTAGTGCAAGTCTTAACTAAGGGGTTATCTTTAGAAAAAGGCTTTGTGATATCTTTCCTGATGAAGTTTGGTCTTAACAGAAGCTCACCAGGTTTTATTAACTTTCCATTGGAATTACTTTCGTAATCCACCCCTTTCATCGTCTGTTCAATATAGTAGAGTCCTTTAGGCCCACCGAATGCCGAGGCCTCCCACCAATCAGAGTCTAGACTATTGAAATATCCATTGAACTTAAACCGGTGCGCATTAAACTCGCCACTCTCCTCATCTAATTTCGCGGCCGCATGCATGATTTCATACTGAGGCAGACGTCGGCGAGATTTAAAGTTAAGTGCCAAACCACAAAGGTTTAATTTTGGGCGTTTATCTGATTCAAAATCAGCTAAGTCTCCAAAATAAAACATCATGCTTAGTTCACCGCCTCCGCACAGCTTGCCAGCTTTTTTAAAGGTTCTTTTAGTCGCGGCTCTATCGAAGAAGTAGTATTTTCCTTCTACCCGTAAGCTATATGGACTTTTATAACTTCTATCGTGCTCGTAAAATACCGAAAAGTCAGTTGGAAGATGTGCTTGAAACAACGGAACATTATATATGCCCTTTGCCATGGTGTTGGGATCGAGCAAATTATCTAAAGTATTTACATGAGATGGATCGCTTTTGCGCCCCCATATTTGGCCTGAATGAGTGATGAGTTTGCTTTCATTTGAATTAATGAACCATGTATCAACTACTTTTTCGCTTATAAATTCAAATATTTTACTGGGAATAAAGTGTGCTTCGTAATCATCAGGTTCGCCAAGAGCATCCCGAGCCAGAGTTAAATGAGCGTCACCATGTACATGAGCAATCGAACTCATATCTTCAGCATGATGCAGTGCGTGTCCAAACATCCACATTGCTTTTGCACCGCTTAATAACCGGCCATGCTGCTCCAAACTCCACTCTTCTGTGGGTGCCATCTCATAGAGGTCATCCAGGGTATTCAGATATCCCATTGTTAAAATTGCACTGTTAAAAAAGCGTCCAGCCGTAATCTCACTAGGTTCTAATGCACCGTATATATTAACCAAGCCATTTAGAACCAGTGGCCAGTCATTCATAGAAAGAGGAGCACCTGTGTAAGCATGTTGAAAATGCGACATTACTCGGCTCAGCGGCGTGTCCTCCATCACCACACCATCAAGTACATTTAAACTTTTCTTTCTAAAGGCCGGGTACTCAGGGCTAGCCTCGTCTTCGTCCATCTTTTTATCTTTCAATGTCTTGAATTGAGGGTCATATCCCCAAAGGTATGGATAAGGTTTGTTTAACGTAGCATTCTGCTGAGCAACACCTAGACGCTCTATTACATAGTCTGGATGAAGTTGATACAGTTGATAATATGCAGAGTGTTCTCCATCTAATTTCTCTAGTGATTTTCTGATAACTTCAGTAATTCTAGGATGAGTGGTATTGGTATCGTGAGCAAAACAAGGCCAATTGATAGCACTTATTAAAGCAACTACACCCAACTTTTTTTTATAGTCCATTATACTCGTATACTCTCGGTTTTTTAATTTGCTCTTGGCAGGTTACTGAATTCCAACAATCGGTTTCAGGATAGCGATAATATAACTCTTTAAATATCGGGTTATATTTCTCTCTCACCGCTTTTTGTATTTCTTTTGGAAGCACTGGTAAATAGTTGGTTTTTATGGAATAAATATGCTGTGATACCAAAGTTCCTAAACTGTATCTAGCCTCTTCAAAAAACGAACTCTGACGGTAATATTCTGAGCTATCCGGTGCGAGCTGCTCCATCGCCAAGCTCGCGCGCTCAGCCTCTTTTTCTATTCGAGCCAAAACTGTCTCCAGCGGAGCCACTTCAACTGCAAAGGGAATTGGGTCATCAGCTTTGCTTGGGGCAAAACCAGCACTCGAATAATTAATATGGTACATAGGATGGTACACTTCGAAGTGTATTAACGCATAAGCGTTAGGATATTTGAGATCTAAGTGCTCCCTTGGAAATAAAATCGGTTGGTTTGCATCGCCAATTCTTTCATAAAGATAGCCCATTCTATGTCCACTTCCCCCATGACCTCCATACTCAACATGCGCAGATTTAATTAAAAATGGCGCTTCAGGCTGTTTACCATCTTTGGTTGCTATTGTTACAACTATCGGGCCTCTGAAACCAAAGGACTTATCAAATGCACTACAGCCAGTGAGCGTTAGGACTAAAATACACAGAAAACTGTGACCAAACGTTAAATACTTTTTCATAAAGTAAACCATAAAATAATATATTAGATAGCCGTAATTACAGGATTATCTGAACTACCAGAAATTCTATCACCAAGAATACTAGCCAGTTGAGAGACTTCTTCGATCACAAAATTTCCATCCCATATAATTAATGTAAATTTTTAAAGCAACAACACTTACCTTTTTATAGTTCATTATATTCGTGTTCTCTTGGTTTTTTTAATTTTTCTTGGCAATACATCAAAAGCCCACAGTCGGTTTCTGGATAGCGATAATATAACTCTTTAAATATCGGGTTATATTTTTCTCTCACCGCTTTTTGTATTTCTTTTGGAAGCACTGGTAAATAGTCGGTTTTTATGGAATCAATATGCTGTGATACCAAAGTTCCTAAACTGTGCCTAGCCTTTTCAAATAACGAACTCTGGCGGTAATATTCTGGGCTATCCGGTGCGAGCTGCTCCATCGCCAAGCTCGCGCGCTCAGCCTCTTTTTCTATTCGAGCCAAAACCGCCTCCAGCGGAACCACTTCAACTGTAAAGGGAATTGGGTCATCAGCTTTGCTTGGGGCAAAATATGCACTTGAATAATTAATATGGTACATAGGATGGCGCACTTTGAAGTGTATTAACGCATAAGCATTAGGATATTTGAGATCTAAGTGCTCCCTTGGAAATATAATAGGTTGGTTTGCATCGCCAATTCTTTCATAAAGATAGCCCATTCTATGTCCACTTCCCCCATGACCCCCAACCTCAACATGCGAAGATTTAATTAAAAATGGCGCTTCAGGCTGTTTACCATCTTTGGTTGCTATTGTTACAACTATCGGGCCTCTGAAACCAAAGGACTTATCAAATGCACTACAGCCAGTGAGCGTTAGGACTAAAATACACAGAAAACTGTGACCAAACGTTAAATACTTTTTCATAAAGTAAACCATAAAATAATATACTAGATAGCCGTAATCACTGGGTTATCTGAACTACCAGAAATTCTATAACCAAGAATACTAGCCAGTTGAGAGACTTCTTCGATCACAAAGGTTCCATTTTCCAAATCAGACAAAACACCTAATTTTGAAAGCAGGTTCGTTTTGTTATTCTCCAATATATACTTGATGGCTTCATCTCTTTCATACTGCCCCATTTTAACATTAAAGTTTAATTCAATTAGTTTATCTTTATCTGATGATAAGGCGCGTTTTAATTTTATATAACGTTCAGCAATAGCGAGATACTCATCCCCTAATCCAACATTTGAATAATTTGATTTGATGTAATCAAAGTCAGCTATTTCAGCTAGCCCTAATAACGTTAATAACTTACTATCGAAGCCAAAGTCGTCTCCAATTGACTGATTTAGCGCTTTTGATAGTTGAGCAATTGCATCAGGATCATTTTGAGCGGATAGTTTACCAAATGCCCAGCTCGCGGGACCTCTAAAAATAGGATGAACGCTTTCATCTGCCATTAAACTAATTCTTGATTTAACACTAGCTTTAGGATGAAGCGTAAAATACATGAGTGTTTCTCGAAGCCGTATACCACCAGCTTCGTCACTGTTAATATAGTCAGAATAAAATTGAGAGGATATTGCTGTAGGCCCTGCAAGGAGAATATTTATCATGATACTTTTTTGTACTAATGATAAACTACTCGTACCTTCAGATAAATCAATCATTTCTTGCTGTAGTACGGAGTACAATTTTGCTTGATTAACATGATTTGCTAGAGCATTTTTACAGCTAAATATTGCCTCTTTAAGCAGCTCAGCGTCATTTGGCAGTGGGTTAAGGGAGTTAAAATCAACCTCAAATTTATTTAATTTAACAACAATTCCAGGTACTTTATTCAAGCCAAGATCTGAAAGATGTGGCAACTCTCGAATTTCATCTTCTACCTTTTTAATTTCAATCAAGCTAAGTGCATTAACAGAAAAGCTAAACAAGGCAAACAAAAAACCAAAAGACACTGTCTTTATAATTCTATCAAACACAGTAGTAAAATCCTTTAAACCCATATAGGGTACGGCATAATATACAATAAATGAAATTTGTCAACGCAATGTTATCAACTAAATTATAAATTAAGATCTTTAATTACAAAGTAAGAGGTAATTACATCTCAAAACAAAAAAATGACAGCGATGTCATTATAAAGTAGAAAAATAATCGATATTTTTTAGTCACATCTAAATATAAACATGATTTATACACTTCTTTAAAAACCACATGCAAAACTGCCCAAAAAGTCCAGTCATCATAGACACACAGAGGGGGAAACAAACCAATAGCTATTCTTACGTTATTCATCTATATTGGGAACATGCATTTGATGCGAACAATTCTTATGTAGTAGGAGAGCTAACATGGATCCAGTCACACTTATTTTTGATTACCTTTTTACCATTCAAGCGTTTTTATTGATTTTCGTTATTGTGGTACTAAAAGGGAGTATCAAATTTGTCCCGCAGAACCGTGCGTGGATTATTGAACGTTTCGGCAAGTATCAATCCACTAAAGAAGCCGGCCTAAACTTTATTCTGCCATTTATCGACCGCGTAGCGGCCGATAGGAGCTTAAAGGAGCAAGCCGTTGATGTACCATCTCAATCAGCCATAACTAAAGACAATATTTCATTGATTGTTGATGGTGTACTTTATTTTAGAGTTTTAGATCCGTATAAAGCGACTTACGGTGTTGACGATTATATCTTCGCGGTAACTCAGCTCGCGCAAACCACCATGCGTAGCGAGCTGGGTAAAATGGAGTTGGATAAAACCTTTGAAGAGCGAGATTTACTTAATACCAACATCGTCGCCGCCATCAACTCAGCTTCTGATCCTTGGGGTATTCAAGTACTACGCTACGAGATTAAAGATATTGTGCCACCAAATTCTGTAATGGAAGCAATGGAAGCACAAATGAAGGCTGAGCGTGTGAAACGAGCTCAAATACTAGAGTCAGAGGGTGACCGTCAAGCCGCAATCAATGTCGCGGAAGGTAAGAAGCAAGCGCAGGTGCTTGCAGCTGAAGCCGAAAAGGCAGAGCAGATCCTAAGAGCTGAAGGTGAAGCAAAAGCGATTATTGCCGTTGCAGACGCACAAGCCGAAGCCCTTCGTAAAGTCGGTGAAGCCGCAAATACCGAAGAAGGCCAAAAAGCCATCCAGCTTGACTTAGCCACAAAAGCCATTGCAGCAAAAGAAGCGATAGCTAAAGAATCTTCTGTGGTATTGCTACCAGACAATGGCACAGATGCAAGTTCGCTTGTGGCACAAGGCATGTCTATTATTAATACATTAAATAAAAAGCAAGGGTAACGCCTATGGCCTTTTTACTTGAGCATTTAGCACAAACCTTAGTAGTACTAGGAATTGCTTGCCTAATTGTTGAGGTTGCTGTGCTTGGTTTTGCGACCTTTGTACTGTTCTTTTTGGGTCTGTCGCTGGTGATCAGCGGTGGTCTAATGTACGCAGGTATGCTCAACCAAACTTGGCTGACCGCACTTTGGTTTAATGCGTTAGTCACAATATTACTGGCTGTGTTTTTATGGAAACCACTAAGACGCATGCAAGACGTCACTGACAACAAAGAAGTAACCAGTGATTTTGCTGAGCTTACCTTTACGCTAGAAAAGGACTTGAATGCGGATAGCCGTATTTTTCATACTTATTCTGGTATTGCGTGGCAACTAAAAAGTAAACAGCCTATTACTGCAGGAACACAAGTCAAAGTGGTTAAAAAAGAGGTTGGAGCGTTTTGGGTAGAGCCTAATTAAGCAAATTGGTATAACCTTGCGCACAAAGTGCCTAACAGCCAATTTTGTTAGGCACTTTCTGTAATCCGCAGTATTCAGAAACAACTTTTTACCTTATTCTCTTTTCGTCTAGTACCTACTCGGTTTACTCTATCCTACACAACAGTTACACTCAAATTTAGGTACAAGGCTAAACACCTCTGAACCATGAATAAAATATAATAAAAACAAGGGATTATAATCTACAATGATTCGGGTCGAAAACTTAAGCCGAGTATACGGAAGCGGAGAGACACAAGTGCATGCACTAAAATCAGTTTCTCTAGAAGTAATGGAAGGTGAATTTGTCGCAGTAATGGGGTCTTCTGGCTCTGGAAAGTCTACCTTAATGAATATACTTGGCTGCTTAGATTCTCCAACTTCCGGCTCTTACTATCTTGCTAATCAAGAAATTCAGGCCGTGGAAGATGAAGCCTTATCACAAATTAGAAATCAAAAAATTGGCTTTATCTTTCAAACATTCCACCTACTCACTCGCCTGACCGCACTGGAAAATGTCATCTTACCGCTAAGGTACACAGAGACTTCCCCATCAGAGGCAAAAAGTCGCGGACTTGCCATGCTAAAAAAAGTAGGTCTTGATAGCAGAGCACATCACAAACCCTTCGAAATGTCTGGCGGACAACGCCAACGTGTTGCTATTGCTCGGGCTCTTATCAATGAGCCAAAAGTCATTTTTGCCGATGAACCAACTGGCAACTTAGATAGTAAAACCTCGCATGAGATCATGGAATTACTATGTCAGCTACACCAGCAAGGCCACACTATTGTAATGGTAACGCATGAAGACGATATTGCAGCATATGCCGAGCGTATCATCAGAATGAAAGATGGCGAGAAAGTGGAGGATAGCCAATGCGCAGCTATATTATAAGCATCGCCCTGCTCACCTCTTTGCAGGCTTTTGCCAAACCAATTATCGTTTCGGGTCTTATTAAAGCAGGTGAAACTCAGGTCTTTCACGCGCCGATGAGTGACTCTTGGAAGATTCAAATTCAATGGATGCTGCCCGAGGGTGAAGTTGCTAATAAGGGTGACATCGTCGTCGTCTATGATTCAGGCTCCATCGCGACCTCCATCGATCAAGATAAAGTTGCACTTGATGCTGCAAAAGATGAGTACAAACGAATTGAGCAAGACGGCGCCCAAAAGATACTCGAAGCTCAGTTTCAGTTGAAAAAAACCATTTTGCTCGTCGAAAGAGCCAAAATAGATGCTAGCGTGCCAAAAGCCAATATCAGCACCTACGACTACGAGCAACACCAGTTGACGTTAGAAAAAGCGATTATCGAAAACCATAAAGCCGAAATCAGCTTAAGCAAGGCCGAAACTGAAGCAAAGGCAAATACTCAGAAACAGCAACTAGAGATAAAGCGGCTAGAAGCAAGCCTCACGCACAACCAAGAGCAGCTCGATAAAATGAGTCTAACGGCTAGTAACAGCGGCCCAATTCTGTATACGGATCACCCTTGGAATGGCAACAAGTTGTTTGCTGGCGCAACAGTACAACCGGGTTGGAAAGTAGCAGAAATCCCTTCTACAGCGGGTCTGTATCTAGAAACCTGGATCCATGAAGTAGATGCTATTGGCATTAAGGAAGGTCAAACCGCCGATTTAAAATTTGACGCCTTTCGCTCCTCATCAACGCCTAGTACCCTCACTGAGCTATCAACACAACCAGAAAAGCGTCAAGACTGGGGCCAAGGCATGTATTACCGAGCTAAGTTCACATTCAACACCGATTTGCCACTACTACCGGGCATGAGCGGAAGCATAACTTTGCCAGGAGAGAAAAATGAAAGTTAAGTTGCTGGCAGTCATCATTCCACTCTATTTACTAGGCTGTAGTCAGGCCCCCAGCGATATACATATCGTTAAGGCACAGCCAATCACTATCACAGTAGAAGCGAATGGTGAATTGGAATCAAAAAGCCGAGCGTTGATAGCCCCTCCTTCAATCAAGCGTATGTGGCAATACAAAATAAAACAGTTAATGCCTGAAAATACCACGGTTCAAAAAGGCCAAATTGTTGTTTCATTTGACGATCAAACCGTTAGAGATCGCTTGATGGAATACAATTCGAAACTAAGCCAAGCAAAAAAAGAGCTAGAAAATAAACAAGCTCAAGTCGAGAAGCAAGAAGAAGAATACAAACTCGCACTCGCTGAAGCGCAAATGAACTTTGATAAGGCAAAACGACGCGCAGAGATCATAGATAACTCACGCTCAGACAACGATCGTAAAAAAGCGCAAATCGACTTCACCATTGCAAACAATGATTTAGAACTTGCCCGCGGTAAACTCGCTTTTCATCTAAACAACAAAGAACTGAGTATCCAAATGGCAAGAAGTAAGGTTGCACGAATGGATGCTGAAGTAAAAGAGCTAAAACGTGATATAGCGCGTTTACAAGTAAAAGCGCCAATGGAAGGGTTAGTCGCATATCGAGCAAACAGGGAAGGAGAAAAACCCAGTGTTGGTGAATCCATGCAATTTGGTCAACCTGTTGTTGAGCTATCAGTTATTGAACAAATGCAAGTAAAAGCACAAATTAAAGAAGCCGATTTTGGACGGATTACATTGGGGCAAAAGGTCAAAGTTACCATAGACAGCGCCGACGGTTATGTTATCGGCGGAACACTCGTTGAAATAGGAAAAGCTTTTAGAGAAAAGTCGCATCAAGATAAAAGCCGCATTGTTGATGCTATTATTGAGCTCGACAAAGTCGATCCCGAAAAGCTGCGACCAGGATTGACCGCTCGTGTAGAGATAGTGACAGCACAACTCGATAACGCCTTGACCGTGCCATTAAACGCGTTAAAACAAAGTGCGGGTAAAGTGTTTATAGACACAAATAGCGGAGAGAAAGAGGTCACTGTATCTTATACCACACCGACACTTGCCGTGATTTCTTCTGGTATTAGTCAAGGCGCGGAGGTAAAGCTATGAAAAAAACGTTACTCGCAGTCATTGTCCCACTATGGTTACTTGGCTGCCAAGAAGCAACTGAACAGCCTGCGCAACTATTATATACCGTGGAGTCGAAGCCTTTTGCTATCACCGTTAATGCCGAAGGCGAATTGGAGGCCGAAAGTGAAACCGTCATATCCGCCCCAACCTCAGCGAGAGGGGCTCAGACGCTCGCATGGATCATGCCTGAGTACACTCAGGTGAAAAAAGGCGATGTTATTGCCCGCTTCGATGGTAGCCAATTAGAAAGACGAAAACGCTTTAGTGAATTCGACAAAGGCAAAGTCGCGCAAGACATTACCGTCACCGATAGTGATTTAACCACGAGAAAATCCCATTTGGATAGCGACAAAGTTATCGTCAGTGAAGAGAAACACTTTGCCGAAACCTTTTCAGTTGACGATGAACGGATCCGCTCAAAGCTCGACATTTTAGATCAAATGCAAAATGTTGAGTATCTCAATGCAAAAGAGGCTTATTTTGGCTGGCAGACAGAGCAATTTTCATCTTCTGCTCTTGGAGAAATGGAATTGTTAAAACTGCAGTCAAAACAGCATGAAAGCAAAATTGCGATGTACAACGCAAACTTAGAAGGTCTTGAAGTCATCGCGCCACACGATGGCTTACTTACCCTCAGTGCCGATTGGCGTGGCGAAAAACCCAAATCAGGCCAAGCGCTATGGCCTGGGCAAAAGATCGGGGGGTTACCAGATATTTCATCCCTGCAAGCTAAGCTTTTCGTCCATGAAAAAGAAGCGCTTGGCCTTGCGATTGGCCAAAAGGTTGAGTTTACCCTGCTCTCCAATAGCGATGAGCGCTTTGATGGTAAAATCACAAAAGTATCACCTTACCCACAATCTATTCGTCGTGGAGATCCACAAAAATACTATGAGATCATCGCAAGCCTTGATGAGACTCCAGCCCACTTTAAGCCAGGCAATAAAGTACTCGCTACGGTATTTGTCCAAGAAAATAAACAAGCGTTACTCGTGCCTAAACATAGCGTGATCAATGATAACAACGCATTTTTTGTTCAAGTTAAAGACGGTAGCCAGTTTAAACGCGTAAAAGTGGAATTAGGCCAAAGCAACCTAAGCCATACTGAAGTACTGGCAGGCTTATCTCCCAAACAACAAATTGCACTCGTCGCGAATAAGGAACTGTAATGAAATATTTGGATTTATTTACCGACGCTATTGTGCAATTAAAGCAGCATAAGCTCAGAACCCTATTGACCTTGCTCGGGATGATTTTTGGTGTGGGGGCCGTTATTGCTATGTTAAACATCGGTGAAGGTGCTGAACGTGAAGCGCTTAAAATGATCGATTCTATGGGGATCAATAATGTTATTGTCAGTGCCAAAGACATTGAAGAGAATGACCTAAAAGAACAACGAAAACACTCGCAAGGTCTTAATCTATTAGACGGCCAAGTGATTGTCGACGCCCTACCCTTTGTTAGTGACTTTTCGGCAGAGCGACTGGTGGATACCTACCAGATATTTAGCGAATTCGGCAGCTTTGAAGGAGAAGCCGCGGGCGTCACAGCAAACTATTTTAGCCTTGCGCATTATGAACTCGCGGCGGGTCGCCTGCTAAATACGGAAGATAGCAAGGAATATAGGCAGGTTGCATTACTCGGCGCAAATACCGCAAAAACTCTGTTTCCTCTCGGGAGCGCTGTTGGTCAACAAGTAAAAATTAACCATTTATGGTTTGAGGTTGTTGGCATTTTGCAAGCACCGCACCTTAACAAAAAGGAGTTTCAAGGCGTTGCTCTAGGTGGTGAACAAAGCCGAATTTTTGTTCCGCTAACGACCGCTATTCATCGCTTTAATAAAGGGTTACTTGAGCCAGAGGTTACCGAACTGAAACTCGCCATCGACAAATCTCAGAGTCCAATTTTGGCATCTCAAGCTATCACTAACATATTAACCAATCGCCATAGCGATATTGATGACTATAGGCTAACCATTCCCGCCGCTTTGCTTGCTCAGCAAAAACAAACACAGGCTATTTTTAATATGGTGATGTCTTGCGTTGCGGGTATATCACTCCTTGTTGGCGGTATTGGTATTATGAATATCATGCTCGCAACCGTACTTGAACGAACCAAAGAAATTGGCCTCTTACGAGCAATAGGCGCCACTCGGAAAAATATTCAAGTCCAGTTTATTACAGAGAGCTTTACCATCTCGATATTAGGCGGACTACTCGGTGTGGTGTTTGGTATTTTACTTTCAGAGATAATTGCATTTTACTCAAACTGGGCAGTGTCTTGGTCTCTAAGTGCTATTTTCCTATCTTTTAGTATTTGTGCCTTAGTTGGCTTAACATTTGGTGTATATCCCGCAATCAAGGCTTCAAAGCTAGACCCAATCGAAGCACTGCAAAGTGACTAATCAACTTGGAGGGCAGTAATGCCCCCCTATATTTTATACCTAAATGACTTTTTCTCATGCTGTTTTATGAGCAAAGTCATTATATAGCATGCTTTTTGTTGGACTTTTTTTCGTCACAAGGTAAACTTTTATCCGATTTAACTCAAAAATAACAGGAAGCATTATTGGAGCACAGAATGCTCGTACGATTTGTGTTGGTTTTCGGCTTAATAAATAGTTAACTAGCTGAGCTTTGCAAAAATCGCTGACACAGTAAAATGCTGCTGAGAATGGAACTTCAAGGACAAATAATGAAAAAAGTAACGCTTATCGCGCTTTCTCTCGCCTCTCTCACTGCTTGTAAAAGTAATGATATCAACCGCGTCGTGAATGACGGTGTAGACGGCGCCATTAATGGTATTTTTGGCAGTTCAGGAACCGTTGTTTCAGCAACGAGTAGTGGTTCTAGTAATGATTATTCTGTCAACAAAGAAAAAGTGTGGCCTCATCAAGCGACTAAAACGGCTCGAAACTATGGCTCATTCGCATTTGTAAAAACGGCAAAAAATCCAAGTGGAAAAACCAGACTTAAATTTAACGAATGCAAACATCCGCGAATTGGAAAAATAAGGTGTGAAGGCTATCTATACGAAGTTTCCCCTGAAGGCTGGTTAGTAAAAGGCGATTCGATCCACTTTGGCACACATTCCTACACTGATATCGTTATCCCTGCTGGGCAGTATTATATAAAAATTAAAGGTGAAGGTGTGGGTAAAGAAGTCTATGCGACCGGAACCATAGAAATTGCACCATTTGAAACTAACTACATAAACGTTACTGTTCAATAAACATAACAAAAAGTACCTAGCACTTCTAAAGCAGCTAGGTACTTTTTACCAGACCAATTACCTCTTTAATCAAGCAACCAAAAACAACGCTTCTTATTCACTTTATTTCATCAATATTGTGCAAAACTTCCTAAGACAAAAGCCATGTTACTTAGATTTTGGTGAAAAAAGTATTCTCCTTAAAACCATTTATAGCTTGAAGATCAATTCATCAAATCAATTAATCATCGACACCGCCAAAAAGCTTAGTGGAACTACTCAGATATCCTTAATCTAATAATTGTGGCGACTCAGACGTAAAATCAATCCATGCATTAGTGCCTAATAGTTCAGCACCCATCACACTCGGATCTTCATATCGCATAACGAAATTTTTTGGTCCGTGCGCGTAGGCCACTACTAAGCCATATTCAGAGTCCAAAAAGCCTCCGTGTGGAACAAGTCCCGGGTAGCTAATACGCCATGCGTTACTGTGATTACTTACCTGTCCTAACGTTAGCTTACCGATCACGTTATCTGGTAGTAAAAAGAACCAGGTCCATGGGCCACCTGATACAATCGTCATTACTTCATCGATGCCAACACCATTTTCAGCGCTATTGACATGTAGTTTCCCAAACTTTTCTTGTAGATAGAACTTAACTTCGCTGCTCATCGCTTTCATATCGTATACCTTAGGGTAAGGTGCAACGCCTATCTCTGAAGTAGATAAGAATCCGCCACGATGCATTTCCGGTTGACGCCCAGCTTGCTTGATTTCATTTAGTAGCTCACCTCGGTGCAAGGAAAACAGCGACAGTAACTGCATGCTTTCTTGTTCGTTAATCGCCCTTTTCTTGGACACCTCCAGAATAGGCCGAGCCTCTTCTGGAATATTCACTGTGCTCACCCTCACCCCGACACGACGTAATACTTTATTTACCTGTGCAATCCCTTTTGACGAGGCTCTGCCATCACTATACGACAGTATAAGCTGCCCCTCACTCTGGGTAGCATTGGCGATACAGCTTGATAGGGGCAATACCGAAACAAGCGTAATAAGCACTAAATTAGAAAACTTCTTCATATTAATTTCTCCTCAAATAATTAGACAAGTAAGGCAAAACCATCACTGTCGAGCCTATTTTCCAAGTCTAAATATTAATAATGAGTAGAAAAACATAGTTACAGTAAACAAATTAAACACTGAGAGTAAACAATAAAACAGCTGTGTACTTGCGTATTATGTGGCGTTTCGACTATTCTCTGAGTTATTCATATTTTAAGTAGGAAGTTAAGAAATCAATGAATGCGCGCACTTTTTGTGACTGCGCTTTATGATAGGGATAAACCGCGTAGAGCGCATGGGGACTAATTTTCCAATCCGGTAACAATGGTAGTAATTCACCGGAGTTTACTTCTTTTGCAACAAAAACTTCTGGAAGGATCATGATTCCAAGCCCAGCTAATGCTGCTTGTTTTAAAGCCAAACCGTTATTAACGGAATAGTTGCTCTTTTGAATATTGACAACCTGAGTGTCGTCCTCTCGCGAAAATGTCCACCTAGTTGCTGAAGAAGATAGACTATAAACCAAGCAATTATGCAATATCAGTTGTTGAGGACTTGTAGGTGTACCATATTGTATTAAGTACGATGGAGAAGCGCAAAGAACGCGATCCATAGTAGTTAGTTTTCTGGACCTAAGCGTCGAGTCTGTTAGTGCTTCTCCTCCACGAATTGCGATATCAATCCCTTGTTCGACCAAGTCGATATACTGGTCGTTCATGACAACTTCTACCGATATTTCGGGGTACTGTTTCATAAATTCACAAATGGCTGGATTTAACATTAATATGCTTACCGACATTGGAATATTGATCCTTAAAAGCCCTGAAAGTTGCTGCGAAGACTCTATGATAGAAAGATCAGCACTCGCCCATTCATCCAAAATAGTCCTGACGTGGTCATAGTATTGTTGTCCGCTCTCAGTTACATGCATCTTACGCGTGGTTCTATGAATAAGAGGGCTTTTTAAATAGGCCTCAAGTTCATTGATATTTTTACTTACCGCGGCCTTTGATAACGACAAATCATCGGCCGCCGCGCTAAAGCTTCCAAGCTCGACAACGCGCCTAAATACCGTAATTGCTTTTAGCTTATCCATATACCTATCCTAATTTTATAGCCTTCAGTCAGTGCGCTTCATGGCACTTTGACATAGGCCTATCGAGAGATAAAGCCTGCCGATTCAAAAATAATAAGCACTATTCTCATAGGAGATCGACGACTTATTCGCACATCTTCAGGAATGCCAACTAGTAGCGATAAAAATTTAGCCAACGCTAAGTTTCACAGGTCTAGTAAGATATATTTAATAATCAATATGTTAAGGAAGTATATACATAATAATCAAAAATGACCTACTCATTTGATAGTGTAATTATTAGAAACGAGTCTCTAAATAACGTACACTTCCGCACCCACTGATTATTGAATAAAACAAAATAAGATATCAAGATGATTAAAAGCGCTATATACAAGGGAATCGTAACTTCATTGCTTGCATCAACTTTAGTCGCATGTGGCGGTGGAAGTGGCAGCGACAGCAATGATACCGGAACTGACCAACCAATCACGCCTACCAACAAAGCCCCAGTAATTGCAACCATAACACCAATTACTGCAATGGAGAGAGACTCAATCACAGCCGTTGCGACCGTAACAGATGAAGATGGTGCGATTGAAACTTTGCTTTGGGAGCAGACAGCTGGTACAACTGTTGAGCTAACAAATAACAATAGTGAAACGTTAGAGTTTCGCGCGCCTGATATCAATGAAGCGACCAAGCTAACATTTAAGCTAACTGCGACAGACGATAAAGGGGTCTCAAGCTCACAGGAATTGACCGTCAACCTAAATGCGTATGCTCCACTTTCAAGCTTAACGATTTCAGACACGGCGCTTGCTCAGTGCTTATCAGATACACACAAAGATGCAGGTATATCAATTGTTGAGTGTCGTGACTATCCAATCGAAACATTATCAGGTTTATCTGAGTTAACAGGTTTAACTACTGTAAATATTACCAATGCAGAATTGAAGGATCTAAGTGAGCTTGCGAACATCTCGACACTGACGTCATTAAAGCTTGATAATGCTTTTTTAGAAACCGTTGATACTCAATATCTTGAAACTCACTTAACCCAAATAAGTGCGCTTACTAAGCTAGAATCACTATCAATTACTGAGAATGACATACACACTTGGGGAAACAGACGCTTACATTTCAGTAACTTAGACCTTTCTGGTTTCGAGCAATTAAAAACTCTTGAATTAGCAAACAACGATTACAACTACGAAACGCTCGCCTTAAATACGCTTCAGAGTGAAAGCCTAACGACTTTAAAGTTAAAACATTTTCGCGTCGATGACATTGGCGAATTAAGACGTTTCACTAATTTAAATAGCCTAGCGCTAGACAACATTGCAGATTTAAGTTCACTCGCATTTTTAAACTCCATACCTAACTTGAGTGAATTACTTTTAAAAAATGTAGCCGCCGCAGACCATGCAGCTGTCGAAACCAAAACAGGATTGAAAAAGCTCATTCTAGATGAAACACAAATCCAGGATTTCGAATTTTTAAGTGGATTTAGTGAATTAGAAGTGCTCGAACTAGCTGCTAGCACACAACTTGATATTAGCAGTATTATCAATAATAAGACGCTTAGGTCTTTGTCATTAAATCAATTCAGACTTAGTAATACAAGCCAACTTGCAAGCTTTACCGAACTAGAATCACTAACGCTAGATTCTCTGAACATTTCGTCTCTTAGCTTTTTAAAATCTATGCCAGAGCTAAAATCACTTGATTTATCAAATCTGAATTACATCAATGATCTTGGCTGGTTATCTTTGACACCAAATCTAAATACATTGAGTATTTCTCAGATTGGTAACAATGTGGATTTATCCGTTTTATCAAACCTCACTAAAGTGTCGACATTAGAAATTGAAGACGTCAACTATAATTTCGATTTTAATAATATTTCTGAGATGCAAGCACTAGAAAAGCTTCATGTTTACGCAGGGTCATTTGAAGGCGTAAATAATATCGCACTGCCAAGCTTAACTTCGCTCTACGCTAGTGCTTACAACTTTTCAGAGCTAATTGATCTAACTAACCTATCGGCAATTAGTTCTGTGGAACTACATTCACGCGAAAGTTACTACGCTAAAGCAGTAACTACACTCGACAATTTAGGTTCTAACTCAAAATTGAAAACACTAAGGCTAGAAGGTTTTCCCCATTTAGAAAACATCTCTCAGCTCTCGCAATTTGACAGTCTTGAAACATTGACAATCATAGAGTCAAAGGTAGCTGATATTTCTCCTGTAGCTACATTAACAGCTTTAAAATCACTGACGTTACAAAAGTTCAGTAAGTTTTTTAGAGCCGATATGCTTGCAAGTTTGAGCAAACTTGAAAGTCTAAAAATACAGGACAGTGCCATTTACTGTGATGATCAGGAGCTACTAAGTTCTGTTGATGACATAAACACATTCTTCTCTAACTCCAACTGTATTAAAAAGCCTATCGACTTAAGTTTGATCACTGACGAAGCATTTAAACAATGCATCATTGTGCGAGGTTATCAAGACGCACTGGGGCGAGACACTCTTACTTGCTACGGCTCTTTTATTAGCTCATTAGAAGGCATCGCTCAATTTGAAGATGTTACACACATACACTTTTTTGGTTCAATTAACAGTTCATTACTAGGAGATCCAAACTTAGCGCAGCTTAGTTCACTCAATAGTATTGAAGTTAATGGCCTAAATGATGAATTGACGACAAAAGTGGTACTTCCTCAAACGTTGACTAAATTCAAACTAAATACAAATAACACTATAGTGTACGACTTTTCTTTCTTTGTTTTACCTACTAGCGTGACTGAGCTAAATTTCAGTAATACCAAGTTGGCAGATTATAGTACTATCAAAAATTACAGCGCGCTTACTAACTTAGATTTAGACCATACGGGTATTTCTGATCTGTCGCCCTTATTCGGATTAACAAACTTACAATATTTAAGTTTATATGGAAACCCAGATATCGACTGTGCTCAAGTAAGCAAACTAAGAGAGTCGTTACCCAATGTTCAGGCTATCTGGACTAGTTGTAATTAACAGCTAGAACGTTAAGCAATTCGAATAAACACAGTCTCATTGCGAGGCTGTGTTTCATTTCCACAATCACATTCTGTAAATTGTTATCTCAACCCGCTATACTGGCGCAAAAATTTTTTAAGCAAATTTATGGCGCTCAAATCTACTATTATCAAAGCCCAACTATCACTCAGTGATATGGACAGACATGTTTACCAAGACTTTAATTTAACGCTAGCTCAACACCCTTCTGAAAACGAACAACGGTTAATGATCCGTTTACTTGCTTATGCACTAAATGCGTGTGAGGGACTTGAGTTTACCAAAGGCTTATGCGCTGACGATGAACCTGAACTATGGGTTAAGAATTACAGCGAAGAGATTGAGCTTTGGGTTGAACTAGGACTGCCTGATGAAAAACGCCTTAAAAAAGCGTGCAATAAATCAAAGCAAGTGATCCTTTACACCTATGGTGAAAATAATCAAGCGATTTGGTGGCAAAAACATCAGCCTAAATTATACGACTTTAAAAATCTAAGTATTTTCAGTTTGGATTATAGTGCGACTCAGGCTTTAGCCCAATTAGCAGATCGTAGCATCAAGCTCACTATTACCATTCAAGATGGCGAAGTATGGGTAAGCTCTGATAGCGCTAATATTGAAATCAAACCACAACAGTTAATGTAATATATGATTTTACGTAGTAAGTGTTGTAGCCAATCAAAAGTGGCTACAACGCGTTTACCTACAACCGAGATGCGGCATCGTTTAGCAAATCAGCATAGGCAGAATCTGCGCCTATCCGTTTTGCCTCTGCTCGTAAGTCATTGCTAATTCTTGCTCGGGTAAATTCATCAGTTAATAATTCATTTAGCTGATACGGTGAACGACTTATCAAAATCGCTTGCTCAAGTGGGCTTTTAGCTGCATTAATCTGTTGTGTATATATGCTCTCACTAGAGCGTTGAGCCGATGCACTCAATTTTGCCATCGCAATTGACAAATCTGAATACAGCTTTATGGCATCATAATCAAATTCAGCACTGTCGATGTCCATCACAGGAAGATCTCGTGCCAGAAATGCATTCACCGTTTGTTTAAACTCATGCGGAGCCTCATTCATAAACTCATCTATTCTGATAATATTAAAGAGATCTTGCCTTAGCGACTCTCGCTCTACCGTTTGTGAAGGCTCATTATTAAGAGTTTGAATATATTGCGGCAAAAATTCAGTCCTTGATTGAGGGTTAGCTAATGCGAGGCGATTATAAATTCCCGCTTTTGTTGCTCTGATAGCATCATTTGATACGTTATTAGATTTATTTTCTGATATCACAAACTGGTCATCTATCAGTAGTTTGGCTTTCTCAAAAGGAAGGTGACCAACAACAGCCTCAAGAATTGAAAAGCCTAATGCAGGATCTTCCACATTGGCTAGTTGACCACTAATTACATCGAGTAATTGCTGCTTTACTTCTGATAAATACATGGCAGAAACTTTCGCCTCTTCTTCATTAACCAGTAAGATAGTCTCAAGTACATTTAGTAAGCCAAATTTTGCCCGCTCTGATGCACTTTCGAATAGCGAAATTAACTCATTGGACAGCTCAATAGGAGCCAACGTACTCATATACTCAAGCACATACAAGCCTTGCTCTGATTCCACGCCTAACTGCTGTACCATATTCCACAATATACTTATTTTATCTTTTCTTGATATAGTCGGATCTTTTAATAGCTCTATTAGCTCAGCTTCAAAATCAAGCATAGCCTTTGTACCAAAACTATTCTTTAATGTTAAAGTAAGCGTATCTGCTAACTCTAATATTTTATTATTTTTTTTATCTGTTAATTTAACATCCATATCATAAAAATCGGGAAGTGTAGCTATGAGCTCGGACTGGCTAATAAAAGGAACGGTCTCATTATTTACTGCAGTTTTTTTTACTTCCTTTTCTGCTGTGGATACAAAATAAATGACAACCAAAAAAACAGCTAATAAAGATAATGCTACATATTTTGCAATTAGTTTCATATCCACCTCAAATTATCTAGTGCTTGGGAAGCTATTATAAAGATTTCTCGGAGTGAAAACGGTAACTAAATTCTCACCAGTAACCTTTTTGTATGAGTAGTTCACAAAAGTATCACAACGGAACTTTGCCTTCACTTTTACAAAACTACCATTTTGATATACCCATTTACCTTCTGTATATTGTGCTGTGATTGTGTATTCTGGATCAAAGCTACGTTGGGCCCACCCAGCTTCAACGATTTCTCCATGCCTAGTACCACGACCGTACTTCGCGCCCCAGTATGAGGAAGCACCTTTAAAGCTACTCAGCGTGTTTTTGTGAATGACAGTGTTATCATTCAATACTTCAAGTACTTTTGAACCGTCCCAGATCCCAACGTGCCCAGCCCAACCTAGGCCTGAAATTGATAGATCTCGAGCAACAACATCACCTACACTCGTTGGATTGCCAGCAAAAGCTGTTGTACTTATAGCGAATAATAATGCACCAGCAGATAAAACTTTCATGAAATTTCCTTTTAATTAAAAACCAACAGAATAATAACATTGAAAACAGGAAATTCAACCCAACCACAAAAATATAAACTAGGACCCAATAAATGCGCAACAACCCATAAATTGCATAAATTAAAATACCACAATAAATGTAAAATTCACAAAATCACAACAACATCTTATTTAATAAGTTTAAAAACTCAGCTAAAGAGTGAGAAAATATTTCTTACAACTAAACTCAAATAAAACGACTAAAAAATTTTCTATATTGCATTTTTATAAATTTACGTCTGTCGAAAAGCCAACACTGCTACACTTGCACTTGAGATTAAGGTCACTGGCAGTGGTATCTACCAGTGATTTTCAGCGGGGTTTTAGACTACAGCTTGCGCCATACTGAGTGCTTGTCTGGTTGTTGACCTTTGGTCCACCAGCGCGCTTGATATTCAACGCCTTGATAACTCACTCTGTCGCCGCCTGTATATGCCTTATTGGCATTCCATGTGTTACTAGCATCGGACTTATCGACCAGTTCCCACGCATCACTTTGATCGGGCTGCTGACCTTTTACCCACCATTTAGCACGATAGCTTTTTCCCTGATACACTGCGGTATCACCAGCGGTATAAACTTGATCGGCACGCCACGTATCACCATTTGGTGGTGCGGTTTGGTTAGTCACTGTGATGGTAAAGCTAACGGTTTTTTCAAACGTGCCATCAGAAACGGTTACTTGCCCCTGATAGTCGGTATTTTGCTGAACCCCAGGCGCAGCCAACGTGATAGTTGCACCGCTACCGCTATAGCTCAGTGATGCAGGGATCTGCCATGCAAAGGTGAGTGGATCTTTGTCATCATCAAACGCATGAACATGAAGTGATGTGCTTGAGCCCTCTTTTAGCGTGATATCGGCGGGGGTATGAACCACAGGGGCACGGTTTTGTGGCTTAGCTAAAATTGAAAGGTTAAAAGTGTACTGGGGAACACTAACAAATAGCTGATTAGCAGCGAGTTGCGCAGCATCAAATACAATATTGCCGTCACTTTGTTGTACGCCAATTTGTAACGTATTCGCATGATTATTATTAAGTGTGCTAGCAAATTGCGCTGCCCAATGATTGATATTGCTTTGTGTTATCGAGAGTTTTTCTTGTACCAACTCTTGGCCATCACCATCAAACACACGTAACCACACAGTGTCACCTACATTGACTTGTTGACCGGGTTTAATAAAGAACCCAGCAGACGTCCAACTTACCGGCTCAGTCGGTGTAGTATCACGCACTATAGTAACGTCGCTACAATTGTAAAAGCCTTCACCAACCACATCATCACGCTGCCAGCGCGTATACAAGATAGCATCTCCGCTAAATTTACTCGGCACCGCAACCTGCATTTCATAATAGCGTTTACCGTCTGGTGCGACGAAGAAGTCTACATTGCCATACTCTTGCACTAGCTCTAAATCTTGCCACGCTAGGGGCTTTGACTGAATATCCGCCTCCGGTTTGGTGAGATAAAACTGCCAAAAGCTTGGATTATGAGGCGTTGTTGCACGAAATCTCACTTTAATTTGGTTTTGAGCATCTGGCGTTATCGCAGTTCTTTGCCACTCACTCGACGCGATATTCATACCTGCTTTGTTTCTGTCGCCACCCGCACAAAGTTGTCCGTCAGGAACAGCAGCCTGTACAGCTTGTAGATTAAAATAATCAGGAACATTCGCTGCAAACTCATGCTTTTGAACAAACTGCACATGCTCAGATGCCAGGTAAGCTGCTCGACATGCCGCGTTTGGGATATTGCTTCCATCTTTTGGCCACCAAAATCCGCCCTGCTCCTCACAAATCGCTTGTCTTGCCTTTGGACTATCCATATAACCATGTGCAAATGCGTTCGATGCAGCCATGCCAAGTGCCATGGCAATACTGACTGTTAACATAGAGTTTTTCATTTTCTTCTACTCGTATTAGAGAAGTGACCGCCGCCACTTCGATTAAGATTAGAATGAGCGAGAGTCTACCGATGCTTATCACCGAAATTCGGCCTAGCTCTGTACACATAGGTTTTACTCGATAGTAAACACAGCTTATCCTGGCCATACCACTGTGCTTCGACAGTAAAAACAACGCTGTCATTTTTAACAACTGATAAACTTTTGCACGCCCATGGCATACTCGCCTTCATTTTTTGTAATAAAAAGGTATCCAAGTTAATTTTATTGTGATCTCCAACTCGAATTCGAGGCATTTTACCCAAGCACAAATCAATAACAACAGGTGAGATTATTAATTACATTCAATACTTTATGACTAGACCAAAAAACACCTTTACGCCTTAATTCAGGCCTAACCACCTGTTTACTCTGACTATTATAATAATCAAAACAATTGAAATACTTTATTCTCTAATAATTAACAATCAGAAAGCGCTACTCTGTGTAAAGTTTTATCTACATTGGGAACTAAATTACATTTAATAAAAACACTTTTTTCTTATCAAAAAAATTAAAAACAACCCTTTTTACGCAGTCTATTTTCCTACTAGAGCCTTAAAATTTGGCTATACTTTGACTTTACTGCTCACTTGGAAATGATTTTGCGAACGCTATTTACGTTACTGTTGCTCATTGTGGTGTTTATCACAGGGTTTATTATGGGTGTGTACACTTTACCGATAATGACGCAACCTCCGGCGGCTAACCACACAGAATTACTGGCGATCAGTAAAGCCGCAACATACAAAGGCCAATTCAAAAAGGAGCTTAAAGATTCAGACGCATTACACTACGCTACCGGTGAGATTTATTTTACGGATAACCACATTGCATTTGTGGGCGAGATAGCCCCAGGACCAGACTATCGGCTTTACCTCGCCAAAACCTTTATAGAGACAGAAGCCGACTTTAAAGCACAAAAACACACCATGGTGGAAATTGCTAACATAAACCAATTTTCGCAGTTCGTGCAGCCCAAGTATCGCCAAGTTGATCTGGCCCAGTTTCAGAGCGTTATTATTTGGTGTGAGCATTTTGAGCAGTTTATATCGGCAGCGCCATTACAACGCGTGGATAGTAACTAGATCTGAAGTGATGGTGCGACCGGTAAACAAACGAATCAACACTAGCTCTGTTATGCTGTCTCTCTTTCCAAAATAACAACCATGGAGTCAGACTCACCAAAGCCAGATGCAGGAATAACAACCTGTTTTAATTGCCAGCCATTTTGCCCTTCAGCATTTAATAACGACTGCACGTCTGGTGTCCCTGATTTAAAAAATCGCAATTTAAATGGTAATTCAACTGTTTTATATTCATATTTTTTCATCACTCTAGCCTCCTTAAGAGTAAGACTCGCATAATCTAAATTAAAAGTGGCAGCTAGTGCCTTCTGAGTTTCCATGGAAGCACTCGCTTCTCTTTCGACCCTCTGAATGGTTCTTTTGCTTAAACCAGAAGCACCAGCTAATTGCTCTTGGGTCCACCCCTTGAGCATCCTTTGCCTGATTATCAAAGCAGCATCAATTTTCATTTTTTACACTTATATCTATTCCCTAGTGTTATTAAGTAATACCCTAAAAATATGAAGTTTAAAACGCCAAATAAGTGAAAGCTTGGCGACAAAGAGGCGACAGTACGGACAATTCAAAGCTTTTTTGCTTTATAGAAAGCCCACATGTCACTCTACACTTTGGAGTAGGAGCCGCTTCACGCAGCGATGAACCTACGAAACCTAAGCCAAAAAAAGCCACACTGTTGAAGTGTGGCTTGGGAGCATTGCATGGGTGTATTGTTGCAATGATTCTTTCCTGTAATGCGAGTAATTAAGCGACTTGCTCGTCGTCTTGCCCTAACCGAATTAGGTAATCAAAAGCGCCTAAACTTGCAGTCGCTCCACCACCCATCGCAATGATAATTTGCTTAAACGGTGTGGTGGTTGCATCGCCTGCGGCGTAAACGCCCGCTAGACTTGTCGCCCCTTTGCTATCAATTTCGATTTCACCAAAGCGGCTAAGTGCAACTTCACTCGACTTTAACCATTCAGTATTTGGTACAAGCCCAATTTGTACAAAAATGCCGGCCAATGATAGTGAATGCGATCCACCGCTCACTCTATCTGTGTAGTTCAAACCCGTTACTTTATTGCCGTCACCAACTACTTCGGTGGTTTGTGCGTTTTTAATAATGGTAACGTTAGCAAGACTTTTCGCCTTTTTGATCAGCACTTCGTCAGCTCTAAGCGTATCGGCAAATTCTAATACCGTAACGTGTTCAACAATATTTGCCAAGTCGATAGCCGCTTCAATACCCGAGTTACCGCCACCAATAACCGCAACAGGTTTCCCCTTAAATAATGGACCATCACAGTGCGGGCAATATGCTACACCTCTACCCTTGTACTCGGTTTCGCCGGGTACATTCATGCTTCTCCATCGTGCACCTGTTGCCAAGACTAGAGATTTGGCCCTTAATACCGCACCGCTTTCAAGTGTGATATCAATGGTTTCACCTTTGTTAATTGCCGCTGCACGCTGGTTCTTCATCACATCAACGCCATACTGGTTAACATGCTCTTCTAACTGTGCAACCAGCTTAGGACCTTCCGTTTTTTGCACTGAGATAAAGTTCTCAATACCCAAAGTATCGGCAACTTGGCCGCCAAAGCGCTCCGCAACTACTCCTGTATTTAGCCCTTTACGAGCAGCATAGATAGCAGCTGATGCACCAGCAGGGCCGCCACCTACAACGAGCACGTCAAACACGTCTTTCTCGTTAAGTAATGCCGCCTGCTTTTCGCCGGCTTTACTATCCAATTTGAGTAGTATATCGCTCAGGCTCACTGCGCCTTGGCTAAATTGCTCACCATTTAAGTACACGGTTGGCACGGCCATGATATTGCGCGATTCCACTTCTTCTTGGAACAAAGCGCCATCAATCATGGTGGTGGTAATATTTGAGTTAACAGCCGCCATGAGATTCAAGGCCTGTACGACTTGCGGACAAGTTTGGCAACTCAGTGAGATGTAAACCTCAAAGTTCAATGCGTTATCTATATTCCTGATCAGTTCCAAATCGTCTGCCGATGCCTTAGTGGCATGGCCGCCTGAATGCAATAATGCAAGTACCAAGCTGGTAAACTCATGCCCCATAGGCACACCAGCAAACGTAATTTCGCTCTTTGTTTCAACGCCACGCACCACCATTTGTGGAATACGTTCACCTTCATTTGATTCAGATAAAGTAATTTTGTCGCTCAATGACGCTAAGTCTTGTGCTAACCCTTTTAGCTCTTGCGATTTTTTACTGTCATCAACAGCAATGACCAGTTCAATCGGACGTTGTAGAGAGCTAAAGTGGCTTTGTAGTTGAGTTTTAATTTGGTTGTCTAACATATAAGGTAACCCTCTGCAGAAACTACAGTAAAAATTCGCAAAAACGATGAATTTGATTCATCTAGATGGTTGAGATGGGAGTGCATGCTGCACTCCCCTGACAAATTAGATTTTGCCAACTAGGTCTAGTGAAGGCGCTAGTGTTTCTTCACCTGGCTGCCAAGAAGCTGGACAGACTTCACCATCGTGAGATGCGATGTATTGAGCAGCTTGTACTTTACGTACTAGCTCTTTAGCACTACGACCAATACCTAGGTCATGCGTTTCGATAACTTTGATTTCGCCCTCTGGGTTGATAACAAAAGTACCGCGAAGTGCCAGACCTTCGTCTTCGATCATCACACCGAAGTTACGAGTAATACGGCCTGTTGGGTCACCAATCATTGGGAATTGGATTTTCTTAATGGTGTCTGACGCATCGTGCCATGCTTTATGCGTGAAGTGCGTGTCTGTCGATACAGAGTAAACTTCAACACCCATTTCTTGTAGCTGTGCATAGTAGTCAGCTAAATCACCAAGCTCTGTTGGACACACGAAAGTGAAGTCCGCTGGGTAAAAGAATACGATTGACCATTTACCTAGTAGGTCTTGCTCAGAAACTTCTACGAAGTCGCCACCATGGTATGCTGTTGCGTTGAATGGTTGAATTTTAGTATTGATTAATGAAGTGCTCATCGCTTTCCTCACTGTTGTTTAGTTTAAAATAATGTTGGCGATTAGTGTTCGCCTTGGCTTGAGTACAAAGATAAGGGGAAGTGATGATTAAATAAAATGGATTGTTTGAATCACTGTAATCGGAAAAACCGATAACTCACTTTTAAATGATCAACTAATTCAGCATAAGAGTATAAAAATAAGATAATTACGGTATGATCCCAGCAATTAACTACAGCAGAGCGTGACTATGCACCCGTACTTCAATCATATTCAACTTGGTTACTTTGGCTTCGTTCCCTTTTTGGCTTGTATCGCGTGGACGCTAATGACAGGTGTATCAAGTGACGTGCTTCATGCTTTTCAGTTTTACAGTCTGGGGATTCTAGCTTTTATGGCGGGAAGTTTATGGCGTGCAGGTGAGCAAACCTACAAACAAGCGATACTGGCCGTGATTGTCGTGATCCCTTACCCCCTGCTTAGTATTGCAGCACCACAATGGTTGCTTCTCTATCTCGCTATCGCATATTGGCTCGTATATTTTATAGAACGCAGTTCGTCTCGCTGGGGTGACTATCATAAAGACTATCAAAAAATGCGAACGGTGCTAACTTCTCTCGTTTTTGTTAGTCATCTATTTATGATTGCTCAAGCACTTGAGTTAAACGCATAAGCGGCTTGCTTCTGAAGCTCAATTAACTATAACTAAAGATAACTGAAGCACCAGAAGCCAAAGTATTTTGATCAAACGCGCGTTACCTCCCTTAGTCATATGGATAGCCATCATCATTTTTGGTGGCTACATGTACTATATTGGTCACTACGAATACGAGAGCTACGAAGAGTTGTTCTGGTTCGGTATTTCTTTTACTTTATTCAATTTGATCACCAGAGAAATCGCAAATCCGTTCTTACGCCTTGCCCTACTTGTGTATTGTGCGGGCCTACTCCTTGATATTATTGATAATTTCACCGACGGTTTTTCCATTCCCTTACTTAACTTTGACACTTCTTTGAAAAATATCGGTTTTTTACTCATCAGCTTTGGTTTTTACTGCATGATCACCAATAAAAGAGCCAGCATTACAGAGCTAAAAAAAGAAGTAGAGAGAAGAAGGTTGTTAGAGGAGCGGATGCGGTATGAAGCTAACCATGATGCAATGACGGGTGTAGGCAGTCGTCGCGCATGTTTTGAAGGCTTGCAAACACATCGCTTTGATAATCAATGGCTGCTCTACCTCGATTTGGATAATTTCAAGCAGGTGAATGACAACTATGGCCATCATATTGGCGACAAGGTTTTGATTAAGTTTACGCAGAATATGAAAGATTACTTTGGCTTAGACTACAGCTTTCGTATCGGGGGAGACGAATTTATTGCCTATATTAATGCAGTGCTTCCAGATACAGATGAGGTAAGAGCAGCATTATTAAAAGGATTACACGATTACAAAATTAACGTCAGTATTGGAATGGTCAAAGTTGACCCAGCTAAACAAGCAGATCTCATCATCCACGAAGCCGATGAGCATATGTATGGCGATAAACGCGGTAAATCACTCAGGTCTAGTGCTAGAGGGTAACACCATAACACAGTTTTATTGATTCAATTTCAATGATGCTCAGCGCACCAAAATCCAATCACAATTCTACGCTAACTTCTCTAAATTTATAGCTTTTTTAAAACCTAAAGAAGTAGCACTATTTTCCAATGATTGCTAAGCTTGCGTTAATATCAAGTTACAAGGGAAAATAACGTGTTTGCAAAACTATTTACAAACAATGAAACCCAACAAGCCTTATTAGCCGCGCAACAAGAGATTGCCAGTTTAAAACATGCGAATGCGCAATTAGTTGCTGAAAATGAGTCATTAAAACAAGAAGTTGTAAGCTCACAAGCTGCGCTCAATGATAATACTGACAATCAACTACTGCAGTGTGCATTGACTGGATTAAGCCAAGTGCAAGGGATCCGCGAAACCGTTCTTGCAAGCTTTATGAGTATTGAAGAAGAAAGCCATTCAATTGAGCAAGTAAACTCCGCCTTTTCTAAATCTGAAACCGCATTGCGTAAAATACTCACGGGAATGGAGCAGCTCGGCGGTAATATGGACAGAATGACCACCAATATTTCTGGCCTATCGCAGATGGCCGATAGCATTAATACCTTTGTTACGACAATTTCAAAAATTTCAGATCAAACGAATCTGCTAGCGCTTAATGCTGCCATTGAAGCCGCCCGGGCGGGTGAAGCTGGCCGTGGCTTTTCGGTTGTCGCCGATGAGGTACGTGCACTGGCAACCAACACCAACGAGTCCGCCAACGAAGTCTCCGATCTGGTCAAAAAGATCATCGATACGACTCATACAACCGTAAGTGCCGTGGAAGAAATTCAAGCGTCTAATATCACGCTATCTGACAGTATTGGACACCTAAACGATGAATACGAAGGGATAGTAAGTTGTTGTGATTCAATGAAAGACACCATTTTGGTTTCTACCACCCAAACCTTTATCCAGACCGTAAAGCTCGATCATGTCGTTTGGAAAGGAGACGTATACAACGTCATTATTGGCAATAGCCATAAAAATATCAGCGACTTTGCCGATCATACGATGTGCCGCTTAGGTAAGTGGTTTGGTGGCGATGGCGCCCAAAAGTTTGGTGGTCACAATGCGTTTAAACGCCTAGAAGCTCCGCATAAAGAAGTCCATAGAGCTGGTGTAGAAGCAATGAAAAAGTTTAAAGCAGGTGATTCTCAAGGCGCAGTAAAACAGCTTAACCAAATGGAACATGCCAGCGTTGAAGTAATGGACTTACTCGATCAACTAGGGCATTGATAAGAAGCACTACAGGGCTTCTCAATTTACCCGCTTAACACGTAGAGTGGCAGTCACCGATTGAAAGCGGGTAACATTTCATGTAATCCTGAGCTGGTACAGGTATGCATTATTCAAACACACAACTCTCCTCAATTAATGCAAGTAACGCTTCTTCAAACGTTTCATACTCATCAATTATTTCCCAAGTAACTCTATCTATGACAGCATAGAGTCGGGTGTTCAAATTGAAAACTACACGACTCATGTTTTCATCAGCATATGCAATAAATTGCTTCAGGGAGCACTCTTCATAAAATGATTCATTGGCTTCAATTATACCTGGTAGATAAATTGGACTTTCGATGGTGTTTGCACCATACACGTTTAAACCATTTACAGAAAAACCATTTGAAATTTTTAATAATTCTATAAACTGGTCTGATATTGTCCCCTTAAAAAATCTTAATGAGTTTTCTTGCAGCTTTATAAGTTGTTTCTCAGTTGCAGGAGGAAGTAAAAAACCTTCTTGGTATTGCGATTCTTCTATTTTGTTTTTCTGTTCGATCAAATTGATTAGTACGCTCATCATCATCTCACTTAGGATAAACCAAGCCTTCGGGAATTGGCCAATCGACGTTTATTGTTTCATAGTGCGTCATTTTTAAAACGAAAGCAGCAAAAGAAATTTGATGAGGAGTGTAGGCTAGGGAGATGATTGAACCTAGCCTTGTAACATCTATGTATTTAAAGGACTTAAAAAAGTGCTATTGGTTATGGGGTAATTGGTTAGATAGCGCAACGATATCGGCCATAACACGCTTCTCTCCAAGGTCTGCTAAGAAAGCTAAATGTTCCGTGGCTTTTACCTTTTGGAGATTCTCAAGCTTAGGTTCGCCACCAAGGGCAAGAGCTGGCACAAAACCATAGATTTCTCCATTTTCTAGAGGACCTAACTTCTCCAAAGCTCGTTCAAATAAAAGCCTATCATCAAGGTCTTTCTCATCAACAAGGTCCTTTGACATCGTAGCAAAAAATAACTCTATACATCGTTCAGAGCCAAACTTATTAAGCTCTCCAGTTTTGTTGGTAGGTAAAATCATTGCATAACCTGGGTTGATTTTAATACTTTGACCCGATGTTTCACCCCAAATAAACATTCGACCAAAAGCTCCAATTGCGATTACGTGGTACTTATCAGCCCCTCGTAATTGTCTCTCTTCGAACTCAGTACCGCGCAACCAATACGCTAAAGCTTCTTCATACTCTTTTGGGTTTACAGTCCAGAATATGCCTTTCCCCCAACTGGAAAAGCCATACTCTAGCCAGTAGTCGAGTAATTTTTTGGGTAATTTATCATGATAAAAGTCCAAAACCTCCTGTGAGGTTTCAATTGAGTGGGTAGCCGGCCCAAAACCTTTATAGTTATAAAAATTGTCAAAAAACTTATTCATTATTTGCACCTATGTAGGTTCATATTTAACTTTGCATCGGGACCAAGTGTAGAGAGTGCCTTTTTTGCCTCAATATCCATTATTTCAACTCGACTCGATGTAGTCTTCATACCGTTGTCGTCAAAGCCGTTATTATTCCATTGCGCGCCAATAGATTGGTTCACACTTGCATCCCCTAATTCAACGACCTCATCTAATCCGCCCGCTATCATATCAGGGTTATGTAGCGCATGAAGGGTTTTCATATCTTTACTCGCGAGCTGCTTGGCTTGCTTGATGGCTTCATCTCCAAAATACTCACCGCTATTAATAAGCTTTTCCTCGTACTTTAAAATAAGTTCGTTCTTAAAGTCTTCTCTTGCTTTCTTTTGTGCTTTCCCAGTTCCTTTTCGTCCAATCTTTTTAAAAGCGTCGCGGTTATCAAGGTATTCTTTTACTGACATGTTATTAAGCCCTGTCATTTGGCCTTCTAACTGTCGGTCGTATTCTTGTACAGTGCCTTTATCGTTCTTCTTAAAGCAAGCTACTTTATGTTGCGGCATACGTTTTATTGCCGCCCCTGGCAACTCATTCCCTTTTGGCGGCTCCAATTCATCAGCTTTGGCTTTGGTGGGCTTATCGGTAACGCCTCGAATTGGTGATTGACCTTGATATTCATCCAGTGCTTTATTAACTCGCTGTCCGATTTCTTGGGCGGCTTGTTGCATATGCTGGTCGATTTTGGGGGTGACATCGTCTAGGCGTTTTACCGTGGCTTGCATGCCTTCGATGGCAGCGTCTGGAAGCAGTAGGTCGTAGTGCCAACTGGTAGACATGTCATCGAGTGAATCGCGCAGACCTTTGACGATGTTTTTAACTTCCGTGGCGGATTGCTTTCCTAGGTCTTGCCAGTTGATGTCTCTTAGGTATTTAACTGGGTCGCCTTTGCCAAGCTTGCGTAAAACGGCAAGCGCAGCCGAGAGCGATTCTCCGGTATTTTTTAAGATAACCTTGCCCACGCCTTTGACTGCTGAGCCCACTACTGGCACTAAACCAATACCCGTTAGGGTAAAGGCAAGCCAAGAGTTAGTGTCGTTGGCTTCATCATCGTCAGTCAGTAACATGACATTGGCGGTGATATCTCGTAAATCCATGACTTGGTCGATAATTGGTATCATGGAAATCAAGGTACCTACCACGATTTGTGACGTGGAGGGGTTTTGATTAAAGTCGCCTTGCAGTGTGCCCCATAACCAATCACCTGCTTGGGTTGCAATGCCATTGGCTTCTATCAGTGGTGCGGTATTGCCGCTGCGTACCATTTCAGCCGCTCGCGCTGGGGTAATTTGTCCATACAGTGGGTTTTTAGGGCGATTATCTTCTGGCAGGTAATCGCGTTTATCCTCACCATATTGCACTGTGTATTGGCCTGGCGGTGCATTCTCAATTTTTGCTTTACCGCTGTCGTCTAAGTTACCGGTCAACTCTGTGCCGTTTGCAAATCGAATGGTATAAGGCGCGCCCATAATTGGGCTGCCATCTTGATAGGTATAAGACAGCTCAATGGTACTGCTCGCCATGGTGGCGATGCCATCGGCGGCCAGTGAGAGTCGAGCATTCTCAGAGAGGGCTTGAATTTGCGGTACACTCGGCATAGTGGCGCTTTGCTTACCACCAATATCTTGCTCCATGCTACCGTCAAACACGGTCATGGCTTTGCCTTTTAAGGTCAGTAACTTGTCTGCAAAGATGTTGACGTTACCACTTGAGTCAATGCTGATTTCACTGCCACCATTGGCAAGGGTAAGGTTGCCAGAGCCACTGCCTTTAATCGTGATATTGCCTTGGCTTTGAATGATTTGACTTCCCGCCGGCGCGGTGATGGTAAGGTTGTTGTCTGCCTTGAGGTTGATATCACTTTGGATAACACTGCGATGACTGCGGCCGGCCTTAAGGGTGATATTTTGTTTGGCGCTGACGTCAATTTGATTGGCGGTGACGTCTAGGTTGGTTGTTGCATCGGTAATCACCGACTTTTTACTATTTAGATGGGAAGGGTTGTAAAGCTAACTACTAGCTTTACAACTCAGTTAGAAAATTAGGAAACGTTAAAGCCTGCTAAGAAGTCAGTAAATGATGAAGCAAGTATATCTACATTTTCATAATCGGGATCGGCACCTTCATCAACTTGCTTATCTTTCCACCATATGAATACTCCTCCTTTCTGCGCGCCATCTACACCAATGCAAATAACATTACCAACACCATCATTACCAATAGGCAGTAGCTCTTCAGGAATCCTATCGCAATAAATAGAGAACATAGTTAACAAATCAAAGCTAGTATCATTTTTACCAATTCCAAATAAAACATTAATGTCAAAGTCAAAAAGTAATTCACCGTCAGAATTTTGTTTAGTAAACTGATTTTTAGTAGGCTGACCACCATTAAACTTTAGAAGAAAATCAACATATTCTTTGGGGAACTGAAGTTCAAGCTCATGACAGAGCTCTTGAATCTCAAGTAAGCTTGTTTTTGGATAACTGTTTTCAAAGTTCATTCTAATTTCCTAAAATGAGTAAGTATTTCGACCGCCAGAGTGACCTACTGTTGAGTGTAAGTCACTTGGAATTAATTGCAGCTTTGTGGAGTTCTCTACATGATGCCAGGTATGTGTCGACGGTTGCTTCCAAGCTGGATCTATATTTTCCATCAATTGATTCGCGTTTCTCATGTCCAGCTGTGAACCTGATGTTCCTCTACCAGATGTAGGGTCTGGGTTTAATTTTTTTATATCAACCTCTACAAGATAACCTTTATACTTCATAATATAAGGTCTGAAATCCGCAAAACCTTTTTCGGTAAAGTTAACACCATCAGGATACTTTTCAGCAAGCTCTTTTAATTTTAACTCTCTGATTTTCCTTTTTCTTGGCTGCATTGCATCTAGCCTTTGTTTCAAGATCGTATTTTTATGTATATCTAAACTGTAGTTTTGTCCTGCAAATTCTGCGTTCCGAGGGGGCTTTCCATCAATAAGTTGTAATTTATTGTCTTTACGGTTAGTTAATTTGGGTTTTGTTTTATCAGTTTGAGTTGTTCCAGCCCCCGGCAACTCATTCCCTTTTGGTGGTTCCAACTCATCGGCTTTGGCTTTGGTGGGCTTGTCGGTAACGCCTCGAATTGGTGGTTGGCCTTGATATTCATCCAGTGCTTTATTAACTCGCTGTCCGATTTCTTGGGCGGCTTGTTGCATATGCTGGTCGATTTTGGGGGTGACGTCGTCTAGGCGTTTTACCGTGGCTTGCATGCCTTCGATGGCAGCGTCAG